>CAZNNV010000020.1:1507-2435 GCA_964574515.1 uncultured Candidatus Saccharibacteria bacterium | reverse complement strand
TCGTCACCACACCCGCGCCAACCGTATGACCGCCTTCACGAATGGCAAATTTCTGTCTTTCTTCCAAAGCCACCGGTGTAATTAATTTGATTTTTAAATTGACCGTGTCGCCGGGCATAACCATTTCCGAGCCTTCAGGCAATTCTACTTCACCGGTCACATCGGTTGTCCGGATATAAAATTGCGGTTTATAACCCTTGAAAAACGGGGTGTGCCGGCCGCCTTCTTCTTTCGTTAAAATATAAACTTCAGCGTCAAATTCCGTATGCGGCGTTACTGTTCCCGGCTTAGTTAAAACTTGACCGCGCTCCACATCTTCCTTTTTGAGACCACGCAATAAGATACCAGCGTTATCGCCGGCCATGCCGGAATCCAATGATTTATTGAACATTTCAATGCCGGTTACGACGGTTTTTTGCGTCGGCCGGATACCAATTATTTCTACCTCATCATTGACCTTAATCTGGCCCCGTTCAATGCGGCCGGTCACGACTGTGCCGCGGCCCTCAATGGAAAAGATGTCTTCCACTGGCATCAAATAAGGTTTTTCCGTGTCGCGGACCGGTTCAGGAATAAATTCATCCAGAGCTTTCATTAATTCAAAAATCGGCTTGGCCGCCTCATCATCTTTAGAAGTAGCGCCCAAGGCCTTTAAGGCCGAACCGCGGATAATCGGCGTCTTTTCACCATCAAATTTATATTTGGTTAAAAGCTCCCGCACTTCCTGCTCAACTAAATCCACCAGTTCCGGATCATCAACCTGATCAACCTTGTTTAAAAAGACGACCATTGATGGCACGCCGACCTGATTGGCCAGCAGGATGTGTTCACGGGTCTGAGGCATCGGGCCGTCAGTTGCCGCCACGACCAAAATCGCGCCGTCCATTTGAGCGGCGCCGGTAATCATATTTTTGATGTAGTCCTGGTG
>CAZNNV010000020.1:0-1497 GCA_964574515.1 uncultured Candidatus Saccharibacteria bacterium | reverse complement strand
CCGGCGCCGCGTCAATCTGGTCAATGCCTTTTTGGGAGGCCTTCTGTCCGGCCATACCCAAGACCTTGAGAATTGCCGCCGTTAAAGTAGTTTTCCCATGGTCAACGTGGCCGATTGTGCCGACATTGACATGGGGTTTAGTGCGTTCAAATTTCTCTGCCATAAATCAGTAAACAGAAAACAATTAACAATTAACAACTTAATTTATGTTGCTGACTGTTCAATGTTAGCTGTTAACTTAAGTTATTTATAAAGATTATAATGATTATATTTATTAAATATATCTTAATTGATTTTTACTAAAAAGTCAAATTTTCTATTTTCAGCTCACCGGCTTCTTCCGCCTCAGACAAGTCAATTTCCGGATTCTCAACTTCTTGCTTGGTTTTCCAGTCAATTATATCCTGATTTATCTTTTCCAATAACTCCTGTTCTGAAGAGCTTTTATTGGTGCTTTTCGAGACACCGGCACCATCTAAATCCTGCTGATAATCATTAAAAGGTGTCACCACATAGGCCGGCTGGCCATCTTCTATAATGATGCAAGTCCCTTTAGTTTTCGCTAATATTTTTTTAATATTTTCCCACATATTTTTTCTCTTCTAAGGACGAGACCGGCCGCCATTCAAAAATATGTCGCAACCGCGCCCTTAATTTGTTTATTTTACTTTTTACAGCGCGGCGAGACATAAGCCGCGGCTAGAAATAATCTTGTTTTTACGATGCACAAGCCGACGGCGGTTTTTGAAGGCAGCCGGCCGAGTCCGTCTTATTTCTTTCTCCCCTCCACTACTTGTTGCTCCACATTTTTTGGCACCACCGCGTAATGGTCAAATTCCATGCTGAAATTCGCCCGGCCCTGGGTCATCGATCGTAGAGATGTGGCGTAGCCGAACATTTCCGACAGCGGCACCTTCGCATCGATGACTTTTACCCGTGCCATGCCCTCGCCGCGATCATCCATGTTTTCGATACTACCACGCTTGGAATTAATATCGCCAATCACATCACCCATGAACTGCTCCGGCGTGATAGTCTGTAATTTCATAATCGGTTCCAGTAAAGCCAGCTTCGCCCGCCGCGACGCTTCTTGCAGTGCCATGGAGGCGGCAATTTTAAATGCAATTTCCGAGGAGTCAACGTCATGGTATGAACCATCATAGAGGGTTACAGACAAGTCAACCAACGGATAGCCGGCCAACACGCCTTTATCCAGCGCCTCTTTAACGCCCTTTTCTACCGGCGCAATAAACTCTTGCGGAATAACACCGCCCTTAATTTCATTGACAAATTCAAAGCCGGCGCCGCGTTCTCTCGGTTCAACCCGCAGCCAAACATGACCGTATTGGCCATGGCCGCCGGTCTGCCGGACATATTTGCCTTCGGCTTCAGCCTGGCCTAAAACCGTTTCTTTATAAGCAACCTGCGGCCGACCGACAGTGGCGTCAACTTTAAACTCGCGCAGCATCCGGTCAACAATAATTTCCAAATGCAATT
>CAZNNV010000019.1:10245-11093 GCA_964574515.1 uncultured Candidatus Saccharibacteria bacterium | reverse complement strand
CCAATATGATTATACACTCCGGCGTCGGTTTCCCGGGCGAGGGTAGAGCCAACCACATTCACAATACCCATTACAATCGCGCCCTTGTTCTTGGCCTCGCGCATAGCCGCCAAAGTATCAGCTGTTTCACCTGATTGACTCACTGCCAAAACCAAAGTGTGCGGCAAAATCACAGGATCGCGATAACGAAATTCTGAAGCTAATTCCACCTCCACCGGCAGGCCGGCCTGCTCTTCCAGCATATACTCCCCCACTAATCCGGCTAGATAAGCCGTGCCGCAACCGACAATTATCAACCGCTCAATTTTTTTTAAATCTTCAGCGACCTTCTCCAAGCCGCCCAATTTAGCGGCGCCGTCTCTAGCGACAATCCGCCCGCGCATGGAATTCTCTAAGGCTTCCGGCTGCTCAAAAATTTCCTTGAGCATAAAATGAGCGAAACCTTTTTTCTGTGCCTTATCTACACCCCAGTCAATCGCCTGAAATTTTTTATTAACAACTTGATGCTCGCCATTTAAAATTTTGAAATCATTTTTATTAATGACGCCAATTTCGCCGTCTTCCAAATAAATGACTTTTTTAGTATGGGTGATCACCGCCGCCGCATCCGAAGCGACAATAAATTCATCTTGGCCAAGACCAATCAACAGCGGGCTGCTTTGTTTAGCGACCACAATTTTTTCCGGCTCAGCCGCGCTCATCACCGCTAAACCATAAGTGCCTTTTACTTTTTTCAAAGCCCGCGCCACCGCGCTTTCTAAGCTTATCCCTTTTTGCACCATCTCTTCCACCAAATGCGCCAACACTTCGCTGTCAGTTTCCGATTTGAATTTGTGGCCGCTTTTTAT
>CAZNNV010000019.1:0-10235 GCA_964574515.1 uncultured Candidatus Saccharibacteria bacterium | reverse complement strand
ACGGCCTTTAATAAATCACCGTCATAATTTTCATAAATTAATCTGCCTAAAATTTCCGAGTCCGTTTCCGATTCTAAATTTTGATCTTTTAATTCTTTTTTCAGTTCTTGATAATTTTCAATAATGCCATTATGGACAATCCAAATCTGGCCGGAGCAATCGCTATGCGGATGGGAATTTTTGTCATTGGGCGCGCCATGAGTGGCCCAGCGAGTGTGGCCAATACCGACAGAGCCGCCCAATTCTTTGCCGGCAATTTTTTCTTTTAGTTTAGTAATCCGGCCAGCGGTTTTAAAACATTTTAGTCCTTTAACGGTGGCCACGACTAAACCGCAGCTGTCATAACCGCGGTATTCCAAGCGCCGCAGACCCTCCAAAATCACGGGCGCCGCCTGCTGTTTTCCAACATAACCGATTATTCCACACATAAAAATACGATATAAAAAAAATAATTGCCACTCTTCGGCTCATGGCCCCAGAATGACTAAATGTAAACCTATTTCATCATAATTCTGCCAAAAAATCAATCTTTACCGTTATTTCGCCTTGCTTAAAATAATTTTTAATAATAAAATAAAGATAGTACAAAAAATTGTTTTTTATAAAAAATCGAAACCGCCTTTTATCGGAAGGAGGAAAAAATGGCTTGCCAAAAACAAAATGCAGTAGTTATGGGAACTCCCGAAGAGGAAAAATTTTTTAAAATTCTGGCGTTAAAGGCAGAGAATGCAAACGCAAAAACCTGCCCCAATTGCCTCACGCCCAGCCCTCTTCGTTGTGAAAACTGCGGTGCCTGTGTCATCTGCCATATGAAGGCCGACGGCACTTGTGGGAAATGCCATGTGGCGATTAATTAAGCGGCCGCTAGCCGCTAAATATCAAAAAAGCCCTATTTTGAGATCCATCAAGGATTCGCAAAATAGGGCTTCGTTTTTTTATATCTCCACTTCTATCGGGCAATGGTCCGAACCTATAATTTCATTATAAATCTCGGCGCCTTTGAGTTTCGGCGCGAGCGCCGGCGAAACAAAAGCACAGTCTATACGCCAACCGATATTGCGGATGCGAGACTGCGAAAAATAATGCCACCAGGTATATTTTTTCTCGGTCGGATAAAAATACCGCCAGGAATCAACAAAACCTAATTTTACTAATTTATCCAGTTTCTCTCGCTCCGGCGGCGTGAACATTATGCTATTCTGATTTTCTTTTGGCCGCGCTAGATCAATTTCTTCCCGCGCGACATTGAAATCCCCAACAATCACCACCGGCTTCTTTTTTATTTTTCCCAAATACTCCAACAAATATTCATAAACTTCTAATTTATAATCCAACGCCTCTGCGGACTGACCGCCATTCGGCATATAGACATTAATTAAAATAAAATCCGGATATTCCAGTCGCAGTATCCGGCCTTCCTCGTCAAATTGTTTAAAACCAATTTTATTGATGACCTCCAGCGGCTGTTGCTTGGTATAAGCCGCCACACCGCTATAGCACGGCCGCTGGGCTGGGTTAAAATAAGAAAAATAGCCAGCCGGATTTTTAAGCTCCGCTGGAATCTTATCCTCCGTTGCCTTAATTTCTTGAAGACAAACCACATCTCCCCCGCTTTTCTCTAACCACCCCAAAAACCCCTTTCCATTTATCGCTCGGATGCCGTTGATGTTCCAAGAAATTATTTTCATTTTAAATTATTTTCTATATAAAACCGTTCAATTAAAATTGGCAATTCTTTTTTACTTTTATCACCCAATTTAATTTTTTCTATCAAGTCATTCGGTTTTAACCAAAAAAAATCGCAAAAATCTTCCTTGTTATAATCAGGCGCCTCATCGCTCTTTATTTCATACACTTTCATAAAGTGTACACCATCCTCAGGCCCGAGAGAACCCAACAAGCGTATTCTTATTTTCTCGATATCAATATTTAATTCTTCTCTCGCCTCGCGTTTTAGCGCCTCTTCGTATGTCTCGCCGCTGGATACATGCCCGCCGATACTCATATCTAAACACGAGGGGAAAAATTCTTTATCAACTTGCCGCCTAGGAATCCAAAGTTCGCCTTTTGAATTAATAATGAAAGCGTTAATCACCCGTAAATTTTTTAATCCTTGCCGCCGCGCCTCCATCGTCGACATCCGACCAATAACTTTATCATTTTCGTCTACCAAATCAGAATATTCTTCTTGATCATTTAGATCATTTAACATATCTTTTAGATCACTATATTCACCAATCTCCCTTTGACGAATATAATTTTCTTCGGCTCTTTGCCCGCCAGCCATTTTATTATAACGTCATCGGATAACGTTAATTTTTTGGCTTCATCTTCGGAAATATCGGCTGGCACAGATAAGACCGCACGGACTTTGCCGTTAATTTGCACCGGCAAACTAATGATTTCGTCTTTAATTAAATTCACGTCGTACTCCGGCCCCTTTTCAGTAAAAATACTTTTATCATATCCTATCTGATTCCATAATTCTTCAGCCATATGCGGCGCGAAAGGACTCAAAATAATTAATAATTTTTCTAGATCTTCTTTCGCCACCGCCTCTTCCCCGCTCATCTCGTTAACCAAAATCATCAACGCGCTAATTGCGGTATTAAATTTCAATGCCTCAATATCTTCGCCGACTTTCTTGATGGTTTTATGGAGAAGAGAATTTATTGCCTGAGCTTGTCGAAGGCTATCATCACCCTTCGACTTCATCTCACTTCGCTCGACTCCGCTCAGAGAATAGTCTTTTTTACTAACATGCTCCGATATTTTCCACACCTTCTCTAAAAACCTTTTTACCCCCACAATCCCCTTCGTATTCCACGGCTTGGCATCCTCTAACGGTCCCATAAACATTTCAAACATCCGCAGCGCGTCAGCGCCGAATTCTTTGACGACCGAATCCGGATTAATCACATTACCAAGCGATTTCGACATTTTCCGACCATCCTCCGCTAAAATTATGCCCTGATGGCGGAGTTTCGCGAACGGCTCGTCAAACTCAATATAGCCCAAATTATGTAACACTTTCGTAAAAAACCGCGAGTATAAAAGATGCAGCACCGTATGCTCCGCTCCCCCAAGATACAAATCTACAGGCAGCCATTTACGAGTAAGCTCCGGGTCAAAAGCAACTTGCCCTGAGCGAGCGGAGCGAGCCGAAGGGTACCTATAGTAATACCAGGATGAACAAACAAAAGTATCCATGGTATCCGCTTCCCGCCGCGCTCGGCCGCCGCAAACCGGACATTTTACGTTCTGGAATTTCTTTGATCGTTTCAGCGGCGATTCGCCCGTCGGCATAAAATCAACGTCATCAGATAATTTCACCGGCAAATCTTTTTCCGGCACGGGTATTTCACCGGGATGTAAAACGTCGGGCGTTAAAATACTATTTAAAATCACCTCAGATCGGTCGCAATCAAAATGTGGCGCGGGCGCAATCGTCTCCACCAAAACCGCATCCAGCTCCCTGCTGATTATGTTCGTGTGTTCAGCCGGCACGATATGATCTTCAAGATCAGCTAGAACAACAATTTCCTTAACATTCTTTTTTATCTTTTTAAAATCAAACTGCCAGTCACAATATTTATCTAAGGCTGGCCGGGGCTTGTTATCTTTCAAATCAGTGTTAAGCGGCGGCGCCATCATAATTAACTTTCTCGCCTTTATTTTACCTTCGCCCAAAAGCTTCATCGCTAAAACGCCACCCAAGCTGTGCGTCGCAATAATTGTCTGCTCATCAATTTCATAATTATCCAAAACGAATTTTATCTGCTCATCTAATTTCGGCGTTTCGCCGCCCGGCAAATCCGGCACAGCCGCCTCAAACCCTTTTTTTTCAAGCTCGGCTTTCAGCCACGGCCAAAAATCACCTTTAGAGCTGCCTCCGTAGCAATGTAGAAACAGAAATTTAGGTTTCCGCTTCGCACACTCATCGCAATAAATTATCGGAATCGGCGCACCCCAATAACGCTGGCGAGAAACAAGCCAATCGCGCATTTTATAATTTGTTTTTTTATCACCTATTCCTTCTTTTTCCAGCCACTGTGTTAATTTTTTCCTTGCCTCTGCTGACGTTAAACCAATATATTCACCGGAATTCATTAAAATACCGTCATCGGTATAAGCTTTATCCTTGTCATCTCGAGCGCTAGCGAGAGATCTCTCGGCTTGTCCGAGATCGTTGCCCGCATTCGCGGGAGATTTCTCGTCCTTCGGACTCGAAATGACATTTTTATTTGGTTTTATAACTTCTTTTATCGGTAATTTATATTTCTTCGCGAATTCAAAATCCCGCTGGTCGTGCGCCGGCACCGCCATCACCGCGCCGGTACCATAATGGCCAAGCACGAAATCAGATACAAACACCGGAATATTCTCATGGGTAAACGGATTTTTCACTTTCATGCCTTTTAATTCCACGCCGGTTTTTTCTTTGGTTTCCGAAATCCGCTGCAGTTCAGATTTTTTCTTAGCCTCATTAAGATATTTTTCCACTTCCGGCCAATTAGTGATTTGCGTTTTTAATTGCTGTATTAAAGTATGTTCCGGCGCAATCAGCGCGAAAGTCATGCCAAAAACCGTATCCAATCGAGTTGTATAAACTTCTAATTTTTTATCTGTTCCAACAATTTCCATCTTGAACTGCGCCCCTTCGCTCTTCCCAATCCAATTCCGCTGCCCGGCTTTGGTGCTCTCCGGCCAGTCAATTTTATCCAAACCGGATAATAAACCGCTGGTATTATCTTTATCCTCAATAAAATCCGCGATTCTAAAAAACCACTGCTCCAAATCTTTTTGTCTAACCGGATGGCCGCAACGTTCGCATACTCCCCCTTCGGCCTGCTCATTAGCCAGCACCGTTTGGCAATCATCGCACCAATTAACTTTCGCCTTGGCTTTATAGGCCAAACCATTTTTATAAAGCAGCAGAAAGAACCACTGCGTCCATTTATAATATTCTGGGTCAGAAGAGTTAACTTCCCGCGACCAATCATAAGAAAAGCCCATCATGCCCATTTGCTTTTTGAAAGTCGCAATCGCTTTTTTAGTAGTGATGGCTGGATGAATTTTTGTTTTAATAGCGTAATTTTCCGCCGGCAAACCAAAAGCGTCCCAGCCCTGCGGATGGAGCACATTCTTGCCTCTGAGGCGCCAATAACGAGAAATAATATCCGTTGCCGTGTATGATTCCACATGCCCGCAATGCAACCCGTCACCGGAAGGATACGGGAACATATCCAAAATATACTTTTTAGTCCTGAGCCGGTCGAAGGATTTCTTTTCGGCCTCACTTTCATCATCAGCCGCAAAAAGTTCCGGATGTTTCTTCCAATATTTCTGCCACTTAACTTCTATTTTTTTATGGTCGTATTTTTTCATAAACAATAAATCTCCCCTCCGCCCCTCCTTTAGGAGGGGAACTTTTTTTACTCCCTCCCTTTAGGGAGGGCTGGGGAGGATTTTATTTAACTCTACCCCTTTTTTGCTTTTTTTTCAAATAAAGATTATTCTATTATTAAACTGACGTAATATCAACCCAAATAAAAAAGGAGGATCCCGTGTTCTTAAAATTGTGCGAAAAATTTTTATTGTTCGGCATAAAGCCATCGTGGGGAAATTATGAAGAAAAACCCCTGCAGGTCCTAAAAATATTTGGCACACAATTAGCCAAAGGGACAATAACTGGAAGTATCGCCTTGCTCGTCCTTCTTACCATCTTGCCCGCACCTATATCTCTTATTGTGGGCATCGTGATAACAGGCGGTACTCTCATCGGATGGCTATTCATTATTGATTAAGATTAAACACTGAACAATGATGTATGGGCATCCCTTAAAGATGCCCTTTTTTTTAAGCCCAAAGCGTGCTATTATGCTTATATAAAATTTTGGCTGTTGCTCCCTCCTTTAACAAAGGAGGGGTGGGGTGGATTTAAAATTCGTACACACACAATTATAAAACACTACTAAATATCTTAAATCCCCCTTTGTCCCCCTTTAAAAAGGGGGAAATAATCATGAGAAAAACATTTTTTACTATTATATTATTAGCCATTCTTACCTTTTCCGCCTTGCCTGTTTATGCCGCCGAGACCGCCTGCGCGACCGGCCTGCAATCGCTCAATCTGACGACTTGGGCAGTGGTTTGCGGTGCGGGGCTGGACGCGATTAATCCTTGCGAATTCGCCATTTTAATTTTACTGATGGCGTCTCTCCTAGCCGCCGAAGCTGACCGCAAAAAGGCCCTGCGCGTTGGCTTGGCTTTTATCGCCGCAATTTTCACCGCCTATTTTTTAATGGGCGTCGGCCTCTTGGAATTTTTACGCGTTTATACGCTGTCTATTTCCGGTTATTTTTACAAAGGGGTGGGCATCCTAGCTATTATTATCGGCTTATTTAACATCAAAGATTATTTCTGGTACGGTGGCGGCGGCTTTATTATGGAAGTGCCCCAGCGCTGGCGGCCAAAAATGAAAGGCTTGATCCGCGGCGTCACGAATCCCTTCGGTGCTTTCGCCGTCGGTCTCTTGGTCAGCTTGTTTTTATTACCCTGCACCTCCGGCCCCTATGTCGTTATTCTCGGTCTCCTGGCCGCCAAAACCACTTTCATTAAAGCGTTTTTATATTTGATTTTATATAATTTAATTTTTATTTTACCGATGGCGGCGATTGTCTTGGCGATTTATTATGGCCTGTCGCCCGAACGTGCCGAAAACTGGCGGCAAAAAAAACTCCGACTGCTACATTTAATCGCCGGAGTAATCCTGATTGCTTTGGGGGTTGTAATTTTAGGAGGCTGGATTTAAACAATCAAAATTGTTCTTAAAACCAAATTAATAAGGAGGCTGTCGTGAAAGAGTTATTTTATAGATTTCTTTACTGCGGAACTATCGTTCTCATCCACACACTCTGGAGAATAATAATCAGCGCTGTTCTTTCTATAATTCTCTACGGGATTTTCTCTTTATTTGTTTTTCTGAAGATAACACCTGATTGGATAGAGGCAACCGAATCAATTCTTTTCATGTTAATCATCAATTACTATCTGACCGAGGGAAAAAACCATAAAACGCGCTGGCCATATTTTTTTTCGGTAAACGCCGCTATAGTGATTATTGTTGTTTTCAGTCTAATAACTTCAATTGAGAATATAACAAAAGCGGCCATTGCCGCCATTTTAATTGTAACTAGCTGGACTGGTTTTGACTTAATAAACAGAGATTCAACCACGGGCCCTTAACGGCCCTTTTTATTTCTCCAATTGCCTCCTATACTTTCTCCTCTTCAGCAAACTAGCCCGATCCAAAACCGTCTTACCTTTTAAATGGTCAGTCTCATGGCAAATCGCCCGCGCCAATAAATCTTGTGCTTTTAAACTTCGCTGCTCCCCTCTTCTGTCTTTATATTCCACCTCAATTGCTTGAGGTCTTTTTATTCCCTCAAAATCCATGCCCGGAAAACTCAAACAGCCCTCAGCGCTGATTTGCTTGCCTTTTTTACTGATGATTTTCGGGTTGATTAAAACTTTCAAACCATCGCCGGCGTCCACTGTGATAATTTGCTGCGCCGCGCCAACCTGATTAGCCGCGAGACCCACCCCCTGGCCCGCGTACATTGTTTCCACCATATCATCAACCAGCTTTTTAATGGCATCATCAATCAGGCCAACTGGTTTGGCTTTAGTTTTTAATATCTTATCCGGATAAATTTTTATTTTTAAGATCATATATTAAATAATTTTTTGGCATTTTTAGTTGTCTGCTCCGCCACTTCTTCAAAAGCTATGCCGCGCAAATCGGCGATTTTTTGCGCCACATATTTAACATAGGCCGGTTCGTTTCTTTTACCGCGAAATGGCATCGGCGTCAAATACGGACAATCAGTTTCCACCAATAACCGATTAAGCGGCGCTTCGCGCACCACCCGGTCATAATCGCGCGCAAAAGTAATAATGCCGTTAAAACCAAGATAAAAACCCATCGCCAAATATTCTTCGGCTTGCGACCAGCGACCAGAAAAAGAATGGATAACGCCAGAAATCGCTGATGGCTTATCACTAACAACTAATCGCAAGATTTCAATTACATCATCATGCGCTTCACGACAATGAACGATTAATGGCTTACCTAATTCTATGGCTAAGTTAATTTGTTGCCTAAAGACCGCTTTTTGTTTTTCCTTAATTCTTAATTCATCGTTCATAATACCATCATAATGATAGTCCAGTCCCGCTTCCCCGATAGCGATAACCTTATCATTTTGCGCCAGCACTTTATATTTGTCATAATCAAACTCCTCCGGCCGATTTTCAATCGCCTCATTAACATCAACGCTATTTTTCATCTCCTGTTTAAGTAGATGAAACGGGTGCAAGCCGACAGCCGCGAAAACCCCGCCCGGATATTTTTCGGCATACTCAATCGCCCGTGCCGATGTTTCATACTGCGAACCGACATTAATCAGCCAAACATTATCGCTTAGCGCCCGCCTAATCGCTTCATCGCCATCGTTCTTAAAGGCGTTAAAATTAATATGAGCATGGGTATCAATTAACATGAATCATCAAAAAATCTTAATTTAACCTCACGTCTGATCAGTTTGATTAAAATAATATTTCAAACTTTCTAGAAAATATTTTGTCCCGCTTATATAATCTCCCTGCCCTGAGCCAATATGGGATCTTATCACACCCCGCAGATTAAAATTTAACCAGTTGAATTTGTCTATATGCGATATAATATACCAGGTATTTTTTCCTTCAAAAATTCTGATGTGTAATCGGGAACGCCCCGGCGCAAAACGTTTCCCTAAAAATATAGCCAAACCTCTATTAAATCGCCGTAAAAATTTAATCAATAAATTCCAGCCGGGAATATAATAACCATTAACATTAACAGCGGCATCCCAGTCGCAATCGTGATTTTTGGAAAAGAGAACATGAAGATTATAGCCTAAGTCAGAAAGGACTTTTTCAATATATTTCTTTTCAATTTTTTCATCGCTTGGCCGGCTGATAGCAATAATTGTTTCCACGGGTTCGTCAGGCAGCTCATGCTCCGCCATTTTTTCATAGGCGCCTCCGTCTTTCTTTTCTCGGCAATAATCAGCAATATCTTTTTTGCTGACTTCTTCAATCTTAACTCTGATCTTGATTCTTTCCGGACTTGGCCTTAAGTCCTGTAAGAGTTGTCCTAAGAGCGGCGCTATTTTATGTAAATGCAACCGATGTTTATGGGTTTTATTTTTCATAATATCAATGGTAGCCCTTAGAAGCCTTGATTGGAACCAACTCATCCAAGAATTAAGGATTTGGCAAGAGTTAAAAAGCATCCGGACTTTATTTAAATGATAACCTCTTAGCAGTTTAATTTCAAATAATTTAATAAAAATTAGCATTTTTTGGCTTAATTGAGCGGAGAAAATTTAATTGTAAATTAATATTTAATGTGTTATAATTAATTAAATAGGAATCAATAAATACGCGGCCATGGTCGTAACCACGTATTAATTCTAAAAAATTTAACAAGTAATAAATAATTTATTAAATATAAAATATATGGACTCATATAATTCTCCCTTTCCTAAGCAACTATATCGCGGCACGCAAATTGTTTGGTATATTGCGGGTCTCCTTGAAGTGCTATTGGCGTTTCGTTTTGTTTTAAAGCTACTGGCCGCTAACCCTTCAGCCGGTTTTAGCAGCTTTATCTACGGCATCAGCTATCCTTTTGCCGCGCCGTTTCTCAGCGTCTTTCGCGCTACGAAAGTCGAAGGCAGTATTTTTGAATGGACCACGCTTTTGGCTATGTTTGTCTACTTGCTGATTGCTTGGGGTATTGTCAAACTGTTTTTTATGAGCAAAACGGTGTCTACGCCAGAAGCGGCGAATAAATTAGATAGCGAAAATAAGTAATTCTTGTTAATAATTAAAAAAATATATGGATATTATTTTTTGGATTGTATTTGGTGCGATAATTGGCTGGATATCTAGCATCCTTTCTAGCACAAATCATTCACATCATGGAAAAACAAGTGTGGCTATTGGTGTTGTTGCAGCCCTAATAGGAGGATGGGTGGTATACGTCATATCTCAGGACCAATTTGAAACGCTTAACGTATACGCAATTGTTGGAGCAGTGCTATTTGCGTCACTCGCGCTATGGGTTCGTCAGACTAAAAAGTAAAGACGCATAGTACTACCGTTGCAATAACTTAGGGTAATTCAGG
>CAZNNV010000018.1:0-11368 GCA_964574515.1 uncultured Candidatus Saccharibacteria bacterium | reverse complement strand
GCGGCAGGAAGTGTTAAGCCATTACCGCGTGGCACCTGATAAAGTTATTAATATACCGTTGGCGGCTGACCCGGAGCTGTCTCGGGGGTTTGATAATTCAGCGCATAAAGCCGAAGAAATAAAGGCGTTGAAAATAAGTTATGGCATCAGAGATAAATTTATTTTTTTTGTCGGTTCAATATTTTCCCGGCGGCATTTATCGGAAGTCATAGCCGCTTTTAGCCGGTTGACAAAAGACGCGGGCGGCGATAATTGGCAGTTATTATTAAGCGGCGCCGACCATACGCCTGGCCAAGCGGTGAGTTGCCTATCGAAAGAAATAAATAAAAGATCGGGGCGGGAAGCAATTTTACAGGTTGATTTCAGCGCAGGCTCGGAGTTAAAATTGCTTTATAGCGCTTGTGCGTTTTTTATTTGGCTTTCGGATTATGAAGGTTTTGGTTTGCCGGTGGCGGAAGCGATGAGTGTCGGCGTACCGGTTATTACCAGTGATTCTACTTCGCTTAAAGAAGTGGCTGGCGGCGCGGCTTTATTAATAAAAGATAATTTCGATGTGGAGAAAATTTATCAGGCTATGAAGCAATTGGCGAGCGATGAAAATTTGCGTCAAGAATTAATAATAAAAGGCCGGGAGCAGGCGGCAAAATTCAGCTGGCATCAATGCGCGGAAGAAACATTGCACGCGCTATTGCATATTTAGTTTTCGATTCAAAGCCATGAAGAAATATATCACTCCTCTAAATATAGTATTTGCTCTAGAAATTTTAGTGGTTATTCTTTCTATTTTTGGTATCGCCCCACGCGAGGCGATTTTGGTTTGGACTGGTCTTGCGGTCTTTTATATGATTTTTTCGCCGGTTGAAGACGCTTTATGGCTGGTGGTGGCTTCTATCCCGCTTTATGCGGCTTTGCCGATTAGTGAAAATTTTGATACTTTGGCCAATTGGCGGATTTTAATTTTGGTCTTGTTTCTGTGTGTGTTTTTTAAGAAAGGCATTTCTATCGGTTTATTTAAGAATGCGGCTGGCCAATGGCGAATAAAAGAAAATATAAAACATTATGTGGTTGAATATTTATCGGTTATTTTTTTATTAATTAGTGCGTTTTCTATTTTTATCGCCGGTCATAAGATTTTAGCCATAAAAAAATTATTATTTTTAGTTAACATATTTTTATTGTTCTTAGTTATCCGAAATTTGACCAGGACGAAAGAGGCGGTTTTAAAAATTTGGCAGGCGGCGGCTATTGGCGGCGCGGCGGCCATTATTATCGCCCTAGTGCAATTTTTTTCTGTTTGGTTCGCGCCGCTGATTAATTTTTGGCTTTGGTGGGACTTTTATCCGATTAATTTTTTCTATGGCCAAGGGCTGGCCAATTTACTATCTTATTCTAACACTTGGTTTGCTTATTACGGCGCCGCGCCGCCGACACTGCGGCTTTTCTCCGTTTTTCCCGACTCGCATTCTCTGGCGATGTTTTTAATTCTATTGATACCGATTATTTTGGCTTGGGTGGTTTTTTATGAACAGCAACGGAATAGAAAAATATTTTTATGGACTTTAATCGGTTTGGCGCTTTTTTGCATCGTCTTTTCCGGCTCGCGGGGCGCTTGGCTGAGCATAGCGCCAATCATTGTGCTAGCTTTTTATTTTTCTTGGCGCCGCGCCGCGCCGGCTTTGATAAAAAAAATAATGCTGGGAATTTTTATCTTTCTGCTGTTTTTTATCAGCTTTAACGGTTATCCGCCATTATTTTATAAAATCCAATCATGGCAGAGCGGCCAAAAAACAGATGCTGATTTTAGTTTTTTTGAACGGGCAAGATCAATTTCTGACGCTGATGAATTATCAAATAAGGGCCGGCTGGAGATTTGGCAGCGAAGCTTGAAATCAATTGCCGCCCAACCGTTGCTGGGGGTCGGTTTGGGAAATTATGTCACTGTTCTTGATGAGAGCGCGGCGAACGCCAAAAAAGGCGCTTCTGCCCATAATTTATATTTAGATTTTGCTGCGGAAATTGGTGTGGTTGGCATGCTGATTTTATTGGCGATGTTCGCTAATATTTTATATACCAGCTGGCTGGTTTGGCGCCGTGCCACCGAGCCACATTTCAACGCTTTCGGGCTATTTTTTGGGCTTTACTTTTTATGGGTAATGACGTATAGTTTATTTGACGTTGTTTTATTAAATGACAAAGTTTTTTTATTATTTATGGTTGGCGCGGCAACGCTTTTCAGTTTAAGGGCAATGCTTAGTTTTCCGCCGGCTGGCGGGAACTCGTTTGGCTCGTCGAATAAATAAAAAAATAAATGGATAAAGAAAATCCCTTAGTTACAGTTTCTACGCTTTTGTGGCATTCGGAAAAATTTGTCAAAAATTGCTTGAGCAGCTTATTTGCCCAAACGCACCATAATTTTGAATTATTAATAGCTGATAATAATTCTTCTGATAGGGGACCGGAAATAGCTAGAAAAATAATTGGTGAAAATATCGGCCAGCGGCACTGGAAATTCACTAGTTATGGCCAGAATATCGGTTTTGCGGCCGGGCACAATCGCCATATTGCTGAAGCTAAAGGAAAATACGTTTTTTTATTGAATACAGATGTAATTTTAGCGGAGAATTTTTTAGCCGAAGCGGTTAAAGTTTTAGAACAAAACGATAAATGCGCTGCTGTCCAGCCGCGCTGTCTGCGGTTAAAAGAAATAAATGGCGTTTTTGAAAAAACGGATATTATTGATAATTTTGGTTTGGTGATTTTAAAAAATCGCCGGATTATCGGCCGTGGACAAGGGCAGCCGGCTAAGGATAAATTTTTAAAAGAAGAAGAAGTGTTCGGCGCTGATGGCGCCGCGCCGGTTTATCGGCAGGAAGCATTGGATGATATAAAAATTTGCGTTAATCAACAGTGCGAATACCTGGATGAAGATTTTTTATCATACAAGGAAGATGTGGATTTAGCTTGGCGGTTGCGGCTGGCCGGTTGGAGAACAATATACGCGCCGCAAGTTATCGCCTGGCACGTCCGTGGTTCCGGCGATAGCGCCAAGAAAAATTTCATTGGTATTATCAAAGAACGGCAGAATATTAATGATTTTGCCAAGAAATTGTCTTTTACTAATCAGCGGCCGATGCAGCTTAAAAATGAACAGCCGATACTATTATTAAAGCATTTGCCCTGGTTTTTGCCAAAAGAAATTGCTGCCTGGCTGTATTTTTTAATTTTCGAATGGCGGAATCGCGGCGCGATTAAACAAACTTTTAAACTGATGCCGAAAATGATAAAAAAACGCAAAATTATTATGGCGAGAAAACGAGTCAGCGCGAAAGAAATGGAGAAATGGTTTGAATGAGAATAGCCCTTCCCTTTAAAAAGAGATGAACCCGTTATGACCGATCAAGAAGAACAACAAATTATAAAAGAGCTATCTGATCAAAAACCGCCCCGCCAGCGCCGTTGGTTTTTTGGCGCGTGGATTTCTTTATTAATCGCGGCTTTGGTTGTTGTCGGTTTTTCGTTGATTTATAAAACCGGTTTCACTTTTTCACAAATACAAGTGGAAAAACAGCCAGCTGGTCTTTTGCCGATTAGCGAAGGCACGCCTGGCCCTGATTCGGACCGGCTGAACATTTTGCTTTTGGGATTGCGCGGAGAAAGTGATCCTAATGGCGGGCTTTTGACTGACTCTATAATGATTTTAAGTTTGAAAAAATCGACTAATCAGGTGGCGATAATATCCATTCCTCGTGATTTATATGTCGCTATGCCAGGGGAAGATTATAAGGAGAAAATTAATTTTGCTTATGCTTTAGGTTACGAAAAAAGAGGCGATGCCGGCGCTTTGCTTTATAGTAAGACGGCGGTTTCTAAAGCGACTGGCTTGTATATCGACCACGCTGTTTCCGTCGATCACATTGCCTTTAAAGAAGTGATTGATGCTTTGGGCGGCATTGATATCTATTTAGAAAAACCATTTATTGAGAACCAGCAATGGGTGGCTGGCGGGGATATCGGATCGCCATCGGGTTTTTTCTATATTGAATCAGAAAATGCAACCAGTTCAGCTGGCGCTGTTAAAAAACAGCGCTGGGTTTTTAAAATTCCAGCTGGTGCCTCGCATCTTGATGGTGACGCGGCGCTTTATTATGTCCGTGCGCGCTATTCCAGCAGCGACTTTGACCGCGTCCGCCGCCAGCAGCAGGTGTTATTAGCTATGAAAGAAAAAGCCCTGTCGCTTAATTTTCTAACCAATCCAGTTAAAATATATAATGTTTTAGATTCTTTAGGTAAAAATATCAGGACGGATGCCAGTATGAGCGAAATAAGAAATTTAATTGCTTTAATACCCCAGATTAGCGACCAAAACATTATCCATAAGGTTTTTGACACGACGCCGGAGGGCTTGCTTTATTCCTCTAAATCTAGTGCTGGCGCTTATATTTTATTGCCGGTTAGCGATAATTTTGAAAAGATCCAAGAAACCTGTAAAAATATATTTAATTAATATGCTGTTTTCCATTATTATCACTCATTATAAGACGCCTGATTTATTGAAGCTTTGTTTAAAATCAATTCAAGAAAATACGCAAAACTTGCCAAAAGAGATTTTTGTTGTTGATTCGGCGGCTGATGAGGAGACAGAAGAATTTATAAAAAACGATTTTCCGGAGATAAGTTATATTTCTTTTAAAAAGGATGTCGGTTTTGCTAAATTAGTTAATGCGGGTTTGTCTGGGGCTAGGGGCAATTACGTTCTTATTCTGAATGCCGATATGATTCTGACAAAAGGGTGCCTTAATAAAATGGTTGATTATTTATCGACGCGGCCGGAGGTTGGATTGCTTGGTCCGCAATTATTGAATTTTGACAGTACAATTCAAAAATCATGCTTCCGTTTTTATCGGCCGCAGACCATAATCTATCGGCGGACTTTTTTGGGTAAAAGCAAGCGCGGCCAAAAACATTTAAATGGTTTTTTAATGAGTGATTTTGACCATCAAAGCGTCAGGGAGGTTGATTGGTTGATGGGAACAGCCTTATTGGCTAAAAAAGAAATTATAGAAAAAATAGGCGGGATGGACGAACGTTTTTTTATGTATTTTGAGGATGTTGACTGGTGCCGGCGATTTTGGAAAAATAATTATAAGGTTATCTATTATCCGGAAGCGAAAATGTATCATTATCATGGCCAAAACAGCAAAAAAACCGGCGGCCTGACTGATTTGTTTCTGACTAAATATACCTGGATTCATTTGGCTAGCGCGGTTAAATATTTCTGGAAATGGCGGAAAGATAAAATTATAAATAAAAAATGAAAAAAGCAATTTATCCAATCATTATATTAATATTAATTGCCGGTGGTTTCGGTGGCGGTTATTGGTATGGCAAAAATAGCCAGCCATCTATTGAAAAAGTCACGGGAATTCAAAACTTACAGCAAGGCCAACCGCCGAGCGTTGATTTTAGCTTATTCTGGGATGCTTGGGCGAAGGTGCAGGAAAAATTTGTTAACCGGCAGGAATTAGACTATCAAAAAATGGTTTATGGTGCGATTGCCGGCATGCTGTCTGGTTTGGACGATCCTTATACAGTCTTTATGACGCCGCAGGAAAATAAGGATTTTTCCCAATCTTTGCAGGGTAATTTTGAAGGCATTGGCGCGGAGCTTGGTTTGCGTGGTGGCGTTTTGACCGTGATAGCGCCATTGGACAATACGCCGGCTAAGAAAGCCGGCCTGATGGCTGGTGATAAAATTTTAAAAATAGACGATAAAATAACCAGCGACATTAGCGTCGAAGAGGCGGTGACATTAATTCGCGGCCCGAAAGGGACGGAAGTTTCACTGATGATTATACGCAACGGCTGGGACGCCGCCCAAGAATTTAAAATCAAGCGCGACACGATTGATGTGCCGATTGTAAAATTAGAAACAAAAGAAATCAATAATAAGAAAATTGCTCATTTGTCATTAGCGCAGTTTACCGAAAATTCCGCGCCGGAATTCGCTAAAAAAGCGCAAGAAATATTAACCGCTGACATTCGGGGAATAATTTTAGATTTACGCGGCAATCCGGGCGGCTATGTCGGGTCAGCCGTGGATATCGCCAGTTGGTTTTTACCGGAAGGTTCGGTAGTGGTGATAGAAGATTTTGGCGATGGCAAAAATAATGAATATAAAAGCGACGGCATAAATAAATTGGGCGATTATCAAGTAGTTGTTTTGATTGATCAAGGGTCGGCTTCGGCTTCGGAAATTTTAGCTGGCGCCCTGCGTGATAATAAACAAATTAAATTAGTTGGCCAAAAAAGTTTTGGCAAGGGATCGGTTCAACAGGTTGAACAATTAGCGGGCGGCACTTCGTTAAAAGTTACAGTGGCTAAGTGGTTAACGCCTTCCGGCCATTCTATTATGGATTCGGGTTTAGAGCCGGATGTTAAAGTGGAATATACTAAGGAAGACGCTGAAGCGGATCGCGATCCGCAACTGGACAAGGCACTGGAACTTTTTAGATAAATTTCATGATTAAAATTTCCGGTATTGTTATTAAGGGCGGCGGGCAGGCTAAAGAATTGGGTTTTCCGACCGCTAATTTAAAATTTAGCGGTAATCTGGATAGCGGGGTTTATGCCGGGAAAGTGGTTTATAAAAATAAAACTTATATAGCCGCAATATTCTTAGGCCGGAGTAAGAAGTTTCTGGAAGCGCATCTTTTAGAATTTAGCGGTGATTTATACGGCGAAGAAATTAGTATTGAAGTCGGTGAAAAAATACGCGGGGTGATAAATTTTTTAAATAATGAAGAATTAAAGAAACAAATAGAAAAGGATATAAGAAATGTTTACCGGTATAATTAAAAAAACGGCGCGGATCAAGGCAATCGAGAAAAAAGGGGGTTGTCTTTTTTTTGATATTGCCAAACCAGCTGGCTGGAAAATTTTTTTAGGCCAAAGCTTGGCCATTAATGGTGTTTGTTCAACTGTTAAAAGCGTTAGCAGAAATAATTTTAAGGTCGAATATATGCCGGAAACGATAAAAAGAACGACAGCCGGATTTTTAAAAATAAGCGATAAAGTTAATTTGGAGCGGAGTCTAAAATTAAATGATTTGGTTGACGGACATTTGGTGCAGGGGCATATTGACGTTGTCGGCGAGATTATCGGAAGGCAATCAGCCGGCGATTCCATTATTCTGAAAATAAAACTATCTACGGAGTTTATGAAATTTATTGCGTCTAAGGGCTCGGCGGCCGTGGATGGCATAAGTTTAACTGTGGTTGATGTTGGCAAAGATTGGTTTACTGTTTCGCTGGTCAGTTATACTTTAGAAAATACTAATTTAGATTTGATAAAATCAGGCGATAAAGTTAATATAGAGACGGACGTCATTGCTAAATATTTAGAGAAAATATGCAACGTAAACAACAAAAAAATCAGTCCGTCAATTGGCGGAAAATTGATGGCTGCCGGCTAAAAATAGGGATTATTGTGGCCGAATTTAATAGTGATATAACCGAAGGGCTGCTTGAAGGCGCCCTTAGTTTTTTAAGTAAAAATTCAGTTAAAAAAGAAAGCATTAAAATCGTTTGGGTGCCGGGTGCATTTGAGATACCCTATCTGTGCCAGCAAATGGCTAAAAAGGGCCAATATGACGCTTTAATAGCTCTAGGATGCGTTATAAAGGGGCAAACCGACCATTATTATTATATCGCTGACCAAGCAGCCCGGGGGATTATGGAGGCAAGCTTGAAATATGAAATTCCCATCGGTTTTGGGGTGGTGACAACTAATAATTTAAAACAGGCCCGGGCGCGCTCTAATGCCGGAAATAATAAGGGCGCTGAAGCGGCGGCAGCAGTTTTAAAAGTAATTAATATTTTATGATAAATAAATTATGCATTATTGGCGGGACTTCCTTATTAGAATCATCTTTTTTCAAAGATTATCGGTTAATCACAGCTAAGACTGCTTATGGCGAAGTGACGCTGTTTAACCGGGATAACGTTTATTTTATTCAGCGGCATCTGGGCAATTTGCCGCCGCATCAGATTAATTATCGCGGCTATATTCAGGCGGCAGCCGATTTAGGGGTGAAAAATATTATTGGTATTTATTCGGTGGGTAGTTTGAAGAAAAAGATCCGGCCGGAGAAAATTTTAATTCCCCACGATTTTATCAGTCCTTTTACTATTTCAACTTTTTTTGACGGTAAAATTATCCATATCAAGCCGTGTTTCTCAAAAAATCTGATAAATTTAATCAGCCGGGCTTGTAAAAAAACGCGTGTGTCTTTTTATAATCGTGGCGTTTATCTGCAGACGTTTGGACCGCGCCTGGAAACACCGGCAGAAATAAAAATGTTTTCCAGGTTTGCCGATGTGGTTGGCATGACGCTGGGCAATGAGACAACACTTATTTGCGAGAAAGGCATAAATTTTGCCGCGATTTGCAGTGTTGATAATTATGCCAACGGCATAGACGGTAAATTAGATATGAATAAAATTAAAGCTGGGGCGAAGAAAAATATAGAAAAGATTGAAAAAATATTGGAGAATATTATATGAAACGTTTGGAATTAAAAATTTATGGCCGGGTACAGGGAGTTTTTTTCCGAACGAGCGCGGCGGCTCAGGCGCAAAGTTTAAATTTAAATGGCTGGGTGGGCAACAGGCCGGATGAGGGCGTGGAGATTATTGTTGAGGGCGAAGAAGGGGTGTTGAAAAAATTTTTGGATTGGTGTAAAATTGGATCAGAACTTGCTAAGGTGGAGCGAGTTGAGGTAAAATGGGATGAAGCCACCAATGAGTTTAAAGATTTTAAAATAAAGTATTAACAAAATAAAAATCAGTCAATAATAAACGAAAAATAAAGCGTAAATTTATCTGAATCCGAATAATCAATCTTGGTTATCGGCGGGCAGATAATTTCGTAGGTAAAAAATGCAAGTTATCCTCCTTCAAGACGTTCCGAAAATCGGAAAACAATTTGATATAAAGAATGTAGCTGATGGCTATGCGCGCAATTTTTTATTGCCTAAAAAATTAGCCGAACCGGCGACCGAAGCGGCGTTGGCCGCTTTGGAAGAGCGCCGGGCTGTTGCCGCCAAAAAAGCAGAATTAGAGCTTGGCGTCATTCAGGAAATGGTAGCGCAGCTTGACGGGCAAGAATTTGAGATGATGGCCAAGGCCGATGAGCACGGCAAATTATTCGGTTCAATCACACCGTTAAAAATTGCTAACCTATTAAAAGAAAAAAATTTTGACGTTAAAAAATCACAAGTCAAGATAGAAAATCCGATAAAAGAAGTGGGGGAGCACGAAGTTATCTTAGAACTGGAACATGGTTTAGAGGCTAAAATTAAAATAATCGTCAACGAATTAATAAAAGAAAAAATAGAGGAGGACCTGGTTTAGAATCTTGGGGTTTAATACTTGTATCCCTCCTTAAGCCCTAGGGTTTTATTTTTAGGCATATTATAAAATGGCCAAATATATTTTTGTGGCAGGCGGTGTTATGTCAGGTGTGGGTAAGGGCATTGCTTCGGCGTCTATCGGGAAAATCATCCAATCGCGCGGTTTTAGCGTCACAGCCATAAAAATTGATCCTTACGTCAACGTAGACGCGGGGACGATGAACCCCACCGAACACGGTGAGGTTTTTGTTTTAGACCAGGGTATGGAAACTGACCAGGATATGGGCAATTATGAAAGATTCTTAGACATTGATTTGCCGGCCATAAACTATATGACGACAGGCAGCGTCTATGAGTCGGTCATTCATCGGGAAAGAAATTTGGGTTATGGCGGTAAGTGCGTGGAGGTTGTGCCGCATATTCCGTTGGAGGTGATTGATCGGATTGAAAAAGCTGTTCAAAAAGCCAAAGCGGATTTTGTCACAATTGAAATCGGCGGCACAGTCGGAGAATATCAGAATGTTTTATTTCTAGAAGCAGCCCGTATGTTGCGGCTGAAAAAACCCAAAGATGTTTTATTTGTTTTAATAAGTTTTTTGCCAGTACCGAGCACAATTGGCGAAATGAAAACTAAACCGACGCAATACGCCGTCAGGACTCTGAATTCCGCTGGTATTCAGCCGGATATAATTATTGCCCGCTCGGTTGTTGAGCTGGATAAGAAGCGCAAGGAGAAAATTGCCATGCATTGCAATGTCCGCGAAGAAGACGTTATTTCCGCGCCTGATATTGAAACTATCTATGAAGCGCCGGTCAATTACGAGAAAGACAAGCTGAGCGATTTAATTTTAAAAAAGCTGGACATTAAGCCGAGAAAAACTAATTTAAATGATTGGCGCAGATTGATTGAGACGATAAAAAAAGTTGATCAGTCAGTTAAAATCGGCATTGTCGGCAAATACTTTGATACTGGCAATTTTGTTTTATCAGACGCTTATATCTCCGTTATTGAAGCAATAAAACACGCTGCATATTTTCATAAAAGAAAGCCGGAGATTGATTGGTTAAATGCTGAAGAGTATGAAAAAAATCCGCGTTCGCTTAACGAGTTAAAAAAATATGACGGCATTATCGTGCCCGGCGGTTTTGGCGAGCGGGGAGTGGAAGGAAAGATAAAAGCGATTGAATTTTGCCGAAAAAATAAAATCCCGTATTTGGGATTATGCTATGGCATGCAGTTGATGGTGCTGGAATTCGCCCGCCACATTTGCGGCTTAAAACAAGCGCACACAACCGAAATTGATAGGGAAACGCCCGAACCCGTTATTGACATTATGCCGGAGCAAAAAAAGAATCTGGAGGATAAAAATTATGGCGCCACAATGCGGCTGGGTGCCTATCCGGCGGCGATCACTATGCGCACTCAGGCCTTCGGCGCTTACAAAAAACATTTAATTACCGAACGCCACCGCCACCGCTGGGAAGTTAATCCAAAATATATTGAAATACTGGAGAAAAATGGGCTGATCTTTTCGGGTAAATCTCCTGATGGGCGCCTTATGGAAATTGCCGAATTACCTAAATCCGTTCATCCATTTTTCATTGGCTCCCAATTTCATCCGGAATTTAAATCTCGGCCGCTCAATCCGCATCCATTGTTCCGGGAATTCATCGGCGCGGCTATTAGTAAATAATTTAAAAAGTCCCGTTTTCGGGACTTTTTTATAGTTAGTTAATAAATGATAGCCGTTAGCTATTTAGCCACCACATTCGCTACCTTGACCATGTGGCGGGTACCGTTAAAATTCATCTTAGTTCTTTGGGTAAATTTGATTATGCCATTGGCGACAGCATAAAGAGTATCATCTTTGCCACGGCGGACATTTTGGCCGGCAATAATTTTTGTGCCGCGCTGGCGGACAATAATACTGCCGTGTCTAGCCGGTTCGCCGTTATAGT
>CAZNNV010000017.1:9067-11400 GCA_964574515.1 uncultured Candidatus Saccharibacteria bacterium | reverse complement strand
ATCGACTTCATGGAACGAGCCGTCATACACTTCGGCCTGAAGGTCGATAACCGGATAGCCGGCGAGGACGCCGTTGTCCATGGCTTCACGGATACCTTTTTCAATAGGGTTTATGTATTCCTTGGGGATAGAGCCGCCTTTTATCGCGTCAATGAACTCAAAACCCTTGCCCCGCTCCTGGGGCCGGACCTTGATCCAGCAGTGGCCGTACTGACCGCGTCCGCCGGATTGCTTGATATATTTTCCTTCCGCTTCCGCTTCTGATCTGATTGTTTCCCGATAAGCTACCTGCGGCCGGCCGACATTGGCAAGTACGTTAAATTCCCGCTTCATCCGGTCAACAATAATTTCCAAATGCAATTCACCCATGCCGGAAATAACGGTCTGGCCGGTTTCATGGTCACCCTTAATACGGAAGGCCGGGGCCTCTTTAGCGAGAGAACGCAAAGCAATGCCCATTTTTTCCTGGTCGGCCTTGGTTTTTGGCTCAATGGCCACGGAAATAACCGGCTCGGGAAAAACGATTTTTTCCAAAATAATTTCATTGTCTTCATCACAAAGCGTATCACCGGTGCCGGTATTTTTTAAAGCCACAGTCGCGGCGATTTCACCGGCATACATAACTTTGACTTCTTCGCGATGATTAGCATGCATGCGCAGGATCCGGCCAATCCGCTCTTTATCGCCAGAAACCGAATTAGAAACATAAGAACCGGCTTTCAATACGCCGGAATAAATCCGAAAAAACGTTAACTGGCCGACATAAGGATCAGTCGCCACTTTAAACGCCAAAGCGGCAAACGGTTCATCATCGCTAGCACTTCTCGTAATTTTTTTAGTTTCATCTCTGGTATCAAAACCTTCAACCGGCGGCAGATCCAGCGGTGAGGGTAAATAATCAACCACGCCGTCGAGCATCGCCTGCACGCCTTTATTTTTTAAAGCCGTACCGACAAAAACCGGAATCAATTTACAATTAATCGTTGCCAAACGCAAAGTTTTTTTTAAATCCACTTCAGCAATGGACTCGCCGCTTAAATATTTCTCCATCAACGCGTTATCCTGTTCCACAATCCGCTCAATCATCTGGCTGCGATACTGCTCCGCTTTAACCTTCATATCCGCCGGAATTTCTTCTTCAACAATTTTTTCACCCCGCTCGCCCTCGAAACGGATGGCTTTCATTTTAAATAAATCAATGATACCGGCAAAATTTTCTTCCGCGCCAATCGGCAAATTAACCGGCACCGCGTTATTGGTCAACCGCTCTTTAATAGAAATTAGATCTTTATAATAATCAGCGCCCATCCGATCCATTTTATTGATAAAACAAATCCGCGGCACTTTATATTTATCCGCCTGATGCCAGACAGTTTCCGATTGCGGCTCTACGCCGGCCACGCCATCAAACACGACGACCGCGCCGTCTAGCACGCGAAGCGATCTCTGCACTTCCACCGTGAAATCAATATGTCCAGGCGTGTCAATAATATTAATCTGGTGGCCAAGCCAATGAGCGGTGGTTGCCGCGGCGGTAATCGTGATGCCCCGCTCCCGTTCCTGTTCCATCCAGTCCATTTCCGCTTCACCTTCGTGCACTTCGCCAATTTTATGTTTTTTGCCGGTATAAAAAAGCACCCGTTCGGTGACCGTAGTTTTTCCGGCATCAATATGGGCGATAATGCCAATATTGCGAATTTTATCTATTGGATATTCTCGAGGCATATTTTTTACTTTTAACAAGACCAAGCCGTCTACCAGCTAAAGTGAGCAAAAGCTCTATTGGCTTCCGCCATGCGATGCGTATCTTGTTTTTTCTTTATTGCTGTGCCTTCATTTTTAGCCGCCGCTAATAATTCCTCAGCCAGTTTCGCGGCAATCGGTTTGCCTTTTTTGGCTCGAGAAGCGATGATCAGCCAGCGAAAAGCCAGTGCGATTTTGCGTTCGCCCCGCACTTCCCGCGGCACCTGATAATTAGCGCCGCCGACGCGTTTAGATTTGACCTCCAAGGCCGGCGACACATTTTTAATTGCTTCATTAAAAATTTCCAGCGGATCTTTTTGCTGTCCGGTAATAATATCAAAAGCCCCATAGACCGCTTTCTGCGCCGTAGATTTTTTGCCTTCAAACATCAGATAATTAATAAATTTGCCCACCAAAACATTCTGATATTTGGCGTCCGGCAATATTTCTCTAGTATAATTTCTTTTTCTCCGCATAAATATATTCCTACTTGTATTATATTATTTCGGTCTTTTCGCCCCATACTTGCTCCGCTGTTGCTTACGGCCTTCCACGCCGCCGGTATCCAGCACGCCGCGGACTATATGGTA
>CAZNNV010000017.1:8284-9057 GCA_964574515.1 uncultured Candidatus Saccharibacteria bacterium | reverse complement strand
CGGTGACTTCCATGCCATTAGTCAGGCGCACCCGGGCGATTTTCCTAAGAGCCGAGTTTGGTTTTTTCGGCGTTGTCGTGGTGACTTTCAGACAGACGCCGCGCTTAAAAGGTGATGGAAAAGACGATGGCTTATTAGCCAACGTATTAAAACCACGCCACAAAGCCGGCGCCTTGGGTTTTTTCGCCGCGATTTTCCGGGATTTTTTAATTAGTTGATTGATTGTCGGCATAAAATATATGTCCTATTTGTCCTATACGACCTATATTTTATCCAAACAAAAAAACAGCGGTTTCAGCCATTTTTACCCCCGCAGCAACCCGGGGAAAAATATTTTATTAATCAAGTGTATTTAGAGTGTAGCAAAACAATTTAGCCCTGTCAATATTATCAACTACCCACAATCAACCCAAAAATAAACCGACTAATATACGGCAAAAAAGTCATCGCCACAAAAATCGCAATGATCAACCCAGCTGGCGTGCTGGCCAATTCAATAAATTTGTTCAGTTTACTACCCCTATAATCCACCAACGCCATTAATAATTTTGAACCATCCAGCGGTGGAAAAGGCAAAAGATTAAATAATCCCAACCAGATATTCACAATCGCGATCGCGCCAAATAATTCATTCAGATAAAACCCCGGCATAAAACGGATAAACAAACCAAAAGCAACGGCCAAAAAGAAATTGGCCGCCACGCCGGCCACACTC
Organism: uncultured Candidatus Saccharibacteria bacterium; assembly: GCA_964574515.1. Classification (GTDB taxonomy): domain Bacteria; phylum Patescibacteriota; class Minisyncoccia; order Portnoybacterales; family GWB1-42-6; genus CAZNNV01. The sequence continues at coordinate 8,342 of CAZNNV010000017.1, read as the reverse complement.
ACCCAAATCATCCCCTGCCGCTGGTGGCGGAAATTATAGGGATTAATCGGCACGGGTT
>CAZNNV010000017.1:6533-8266 GCA_964574515.1 uncultured Candidatus Saccharibacteria bacterium | reverse complement strand
AGCCGCCCAAGCATGGGCATATTCATGCAAGATAGCCGAAAAAATGATGATGACGTATAAAAATATACTAGACTGAAGATTCATAGATTTATGGAAAAATTTGCCTAATTTGTTTTTTTATTGTAGCATTAGGGAGATAAAAAGTAAAATTGATTAATCATATGCCTAGAACTTGCGCTATTTGCGGAAAAAGCTCGCAACTGACCACCGTGTTGGTGAAACTGCGCGGTAAATACAATCCGACAACCAAAAAGAGACAGCAGCCCAATCTCCAATGGGTACGCTTGCCGTCGGGCAAACGCGTCAAAGCCTGCGTCAAATGCATCCGGACGCTGCATAAAACTAAATAAAATATATCGAACCAATAAGAGAAATTTTTATTCCCTGAGCTTGTCAAAGGGTAAAAATTTCTAAAAAACACAATCAGCCTTCGACAAGCTCAGGCGATATTGTGTTTTTTTATTTTATCAATATTTATAATACTCTAATTTTCGGGGCGTAGTATAATGGTAGTACGCGAGGCTGGGGGTCTTGCAGCCCGGGTCCGATTCCCGGCGCCCCGACTAAAAAAAGAGCCCCGTTACGCATTACGCGGAACGGGGTTTTTGGTTAGAAGAACAGTTTTCCTCCTCAAACAAAAACTACCAAAGAGGCGGCGCTGTTACTCCGAGGGGCACACGCGATTGAGAAGAACGCGCCCTCAAACACTCAGAGCAAACTAATGGCGTGCCGTCAAACAGAGAAACGCTGGATTGCCTTCTTTCTTTTTTGTTGACGGCTGGCCTAAGTAGTTTATTAGGATGATAATCACATACTCCAAATTCCAGTCTTTCCGCTTTCTGAACAGAAGTATTTTGACTTTTAGAAAAATTTGTCGACACAAAATGAATTCCGTCACCCATAATTAATTATCCTTTCATTATTAAAACTAAGTGATACAAACAAATGGATATCCGTCTCCCTTTAAGCCCCAATCCGTGTCTTCATAAATCCCATCATCTTTTTCATTCGACACTACGCCTACAGCCGTTGATTCCGCCGCTAAGATAGGCGCTTCATTTTCTTGATTATTAATATCCAAACTGATTCACCCCTTTCTTAGTTTTTGTTTTCCAGGATTTTAGACAGCTCATCAACGGTCCCGCCATTTTTAAGAAAGACCGCCGACTGCTCGATTATTGCCAAAAGAGTTGACTCAACCTTGCTGTTGTCCTGACTGCATTTCGCGGCAACGTGATGACTCACGGCGCATTTTAATTGTATTCCGACGTTATTTTCTTTAAGGCCAGCCGCCATTTTTTACTCACCTCTTTTCTTATTAAGTTTTTAAATAACAAAAAAACCGGCTCGGAAGCCAGTCGTCGTTTTTTTTATTTCCATCCTTATTATTCCGTTGAACTAAAAACGACTGGCTCCAAAGTCAGTAAAATAAAAGTAAAACCAATAATTATTTTGGCTTGCTTTTAGCGCTGAATTATTCGCCATCGTTTTATTCATGGCCATAGTTTAGCAAAATAAATTTACCCTGTCAATAAATTTTTCCACAAATATAAAAAGACCTCACTCTGGTAATAAACATCAGAGTGAGGCTAAAATAAAAGACTAATATTGCCCCCGGGCTACATGCCGCTGCGCGACGAACAATAATTATCGCTACAAACGCGCACCAACTCAACGCCCTTACTAGTGCCCAGCGGTATAGTTTTTGTCGGCTTGCCGCATGTCTGGCAAGG
>CAZNNV010000017.1:2450-6523 GCA_964574515.1 uncultured Candidatus Saccharibacteria bacterium | reverse complement strand
CTCACGATTGTCATCGGGGACTTCTCGAGCAAGTCCAAAGCTCTCTTCTGCGGCGAGACCGGCTCGGGCTTTTGCCCAAAATCGACAATACGCGCGGCTATCTCGCCATACGCGTACTCCTTGTTTTCCGGCCCTTTCATATAGAAGCCAGGAAAAGAAATAAAAACCTTTCGCTGCGGTCCGGGCTGGGGTATGTTGAAACGCCGCCAACTCTTCCGGCCTCCTTTTTTGCCCCGTTTTCTTAAATTTACAGGCGGTTTATCGGGATATTCAACAAAGAAAAAATTTAAAAGACCCCGATATGTCCCAACCTCGACCACTGAACGGGCTGGCGGTAGCGGCACCTCATATTCCTTTCCTTTTTTTAACTCCAAATCCCACTGTCCCTCTTTTCTAATAACTAATTCCATAATCCCTCCTAAATATTTTTTTAAAATTATTTCCGCAAAATTGCAGCCAAAAAAATAATTGGGCCAAAATTTCACGGAAACAATTTTATTTTAAAAGAACCAAAAACCGGCTTTATCCAGCCGGCGGCCATTAATATTTGGCCTTAATTAATTTCTATGATTATAACCAATAAATAAATTTTGTCCAGTCCTTGATTCAATTTCGCAAACGCGGCAATTCACCTTTAATCAACCGATAAAATACGATGAAAGGCAAAGCGATAAAAATCAAAATAGAAAACCATTTATGCTTTTGATCCTTGAAGGGCATTGAATGAGGCATTTATACAAATTCCAATGACCAAATTCCAATAATTAATCCGGTCCCGCAAAGCGGGACGTTATTGAAAACTGGAAAATGTCCCGCGTTGCGGGATCCCGCGAAGCGGGAGAAACTGGAAACTTATTCCAGTATTCCGTCTAAATTAACGTCATACATTATTTGCTCTTGAATAATGCGGTAACTAAGAATTTCTTCCGGCCCAAACCAATGGGCAATCTCTGCCTCCGCTTCCTCCACCGAACCGGAAGCATGAATTAAATTGCGCACCGCCCGGCCGTCAATATCGCTGATCTGATAAGAATCCAAAACAAAATCGCCGCGGATAGTGCCGATATCCGAGGTCAGGGGCTCAGTGCCACCGGTAATTTTCCGGGCAATTTTCACCGCGTGTGCTCCCTGCCAAACCATGGCCACCACCGGACCGCTGGTCATAAACTTGATTAAATTTGCTAAAACGACTTTAGTAATTTCCAATGGGTCTTCCGAAGGTGGTTTAAGGCCCTTCTTTTTATAACTCTCAATAGTTTTCTCGCCAGTCACGCGCAGCCAGTTTGGATCTAAAGTATAGTGCTTTTCAATATGCTTAGCGCCCGGCACCAGCATTTTCAGTCCAACCAGCTTCAAACCGATTCTTTCATAACGCTCAATAATCTCACCGATGAGCGCTCGCTGCACGCCATCCGGCTTGATAATCACTAATGTTTTTTCGTTTTTCATAAAATTATCTTTTTCATGCCGGGCCCGACCCGGCATCCAGATTCTTTAATTTTTACCTACAAATAATATATCATTTTTTAAAACGATTGTAAATTGCTACCCAATAATATTTTTATAGTACTGAATCTCCCCAAACCCCTCTTTATAAAAAAGAAGCAGGAGGATTTAACTTCTTATTTTCTTAAACATTTCTCTAAATCACAATTGAAAATGACATCTCCTGTTTGGTCTGTCCGCAATATGGCCGCGCCAACCGCCGCCAGCCGCGCCAAAGTTTCCTGGTGTGGATGGCCATAACGATTGTCTAAACCATTTTGAATCACGGCTATGGCCGGCGCTATTGCCGCCAAAAAATCCGCGCTGCTGGAATTCTTGCTGCCATGATGAGCGACTAATAAAATATCCGCCTGTAAATCTGCCCTCTGCCAAAGTAGAATTTCCTCAATTTTTATGTCAGCATCGCCAACCAATAAAATTTCATTCTGGCCATAAATTAATTTCCCCACCAGCGAAGAGTCATTAGTGTCTTTAAACTCTTGACCGGCAATCCCGCCGGCCGGATAAATCACCTTAAAAGATAAATTATCGGCAACTTTGACGGTTTCGCCAGCCCGCGCCAAAACAACCGGGATATTCTTTTCCTTAATTAAATTATGCCAAACGCTATACTCAGCTGATTCATCTTTAATCCCTGTTTCTAAAATCTGCCCGATCTGATAACGCTGTAGAACCTCAATTAAACCGCTTAAATGGTCGCTATCCGGATGGGTTAAAATTAGCATCTCAATTCTCCGGTCAAAAATCGGCATCGCTTCGCCGAGTTTGGCCAAAATCGCGTCCGACGGCCCACCGTCTATCAACACCTGATTGCCATTGGGCGCGGCGACAAAAACCGCACTGCCCTGCCCCACGTCAAAAAAATCTATTTTTACCCCATTGCTCGGCGCCGATTGCCAAATCGCAAAGATTATAAAAACCGCGCCTACTCCGAGCGCGGCCAAAACAATTAAACCAAATTTATTTTTTATTTTTTGCCACATCTTATGTTATAATTTTAACATAATAAAAATTACAAATCCATGAACAATAAACCCAACAAATTTATTTACTGGACACCGCGGATTTTATCAATTCTTTTTATCTGCTTTTTAGCGCTATTTTCGCTGGATGTTTTTGAATCCGCATCAACGCCAGCGCAAATTGTGCTTGGCTTAGTCATGCATAATCTGCCGGTTTTTGCCCTGCTGGCTGTTCTTTTAATCGCCTGGAAATATGAAATCGTCGGCGCGATATTCTTTGCCCTTGGCGGCTTGTTTTATATATCTCTCAACGTGCGCAACCTGCTCACAGAACAATTTGAATGGTATATGATTTCCTACTCCTTTATCATCGCCGGTCCGGCATTTTTCATCAGCTACTTATTTTTCCTCAATTGGCGAAGCAAGAAAAAAATATTATAACCCTAATAAAAAAATTTGCCCGCTCAGGGATCTGAGCGGGCGGAAGGCCCCGATTTAATAAGGGGCTTTTTGGACGACAAAGTTACCAATGATACCCAAACTCTTACCGCAAACCTTGCACTTATGCTGGCCGGATTGCGGCAAATAAATCATACCATCCTTACCTGTCCTCAGAATAGGGACGTCATTTAAGGCGTCGCACTTTTCATCCGGACAGGAAACCGTAATCTTATGAACCGATAGACCCTCTGCCATGGGTCTCACCTCCCTCCATTATTTATTCAATATAAACTAATATTAATATTTAATCATATTTTAATATAAATGTCAAGTGTTCTCTACCTTAGATGCTAAGATGCTTTTCTTGCTCTTAATATTAAACCGCCAAACTAAATATACCAGCAATAAATAATATCCCCCGCCGAGCCACCAATTCCATTTGACCGCTATCGCGGCTAACGGAATCGCTGACAAAAGTTCGGTGATTTTTATTTCATAAGTCAAAAATAGCCAAGCCGGCCAAGCTAAAATCTTTCCGAGCGCCAGCCAAAACATACCCGCGAAACCCGCTATAAAACCGAATAACATGGTAAGCGGAATAAAAAATAAAATCAGCAGATTAGCTAGCGGCGCAATCAGCGATAGCTGGCCAAAATTTATTAAAAGCAGCGGTAAAACTGCGATTTGTGCCGCCAGCGTCGCCACTAAAATTTCTCGCCAGCCCAGCGGGCTGGGTTGCAGCTCGTCTTTTTCATTTTTCTTGCCCAGATGACTCTCTAAGATAGGCGCCAGATAAATAAGGCCAAGCGTCGCGGCAAAAGACAGCTGAAAACCAACATCCCAAACCAAAATTTTAGGATTAAAATAAATCATGAGAGCCCCGGCAAAAACCAACGCGTTGCGGATGCTATAAAGCCGACCGACCTGGAGCGCCAACAGCATCAGGACACCCATGACTGCCGCCCGGGCCGCCGAAGCCGAAGCGCCAACCATCAAGACAAATAAAACAATCACACTAATAGCGAGCCAAAAAGAAATTTGCCGCCGCACCAGTAAAAAATTAAAAAACGCCATCAGCGACCAAGCAATAATGGTAATATTATAGCCAGACAAGGCAATGATGTGCGTGGTGCCAGTTCGGCTAAAATCAGCCATCAAATTCGC
>CAZNNV010000017.1:339-2440 GCA_964574515.1 uncultured Candidatus Saccharibacteria bacterium | reverse complement strand
TCAGCCAGAATTTGCTTAATGGAACGCTCAAATTTATTTTTCACCCAAAAAAGCGCGGCTTTTATTTTATTGCCCTGGCCGCTGTTTAATAATTTTATCTCCGGATAATAAACCACCGAATAAATTTCATCCTTGGCCAGATATTGCCGATAATCAAAATCCTCAAAATTTTTCGGCGTTAATAGCTTGCCAATGGCTTCCAATTGATCGCCATAATGATAAGCCGGATATTTTTTAGCAATCAACAAAATATCACCGGTTATTTTCTGCCCGTTAATTTCCGCTGCCGCTATTTTATATCGGATATTGTCGCTCCGTTCGTCCGGTTCATCCGCCACCCTGCCAATCAATATTATTTTTTCTTTATCATTATATTGTTCAGCTGTGTTTTCCGTTCCCGCCACCTGGCTAGCCCGCGCCGCGCCAAGGGCCAAAATTATCAAACAAAATCCCACCACCACTAATTTTTTATTTCGGCTCCAGCAAATTGCCGCTAAAATTATCCCTAAACTTAAAATCCCCAACCATAAAGGCAAGGGGATATCTAATAATGACTGAATAAAAACACCGAGAATAAACGAGAGACAGAAATAAAGGAATATTTGGGATTTGGACATTATCATCGTATTCCGCAATCATCAACAAATATTCTTAAAATCCGGCAAAACTCCGCCAATTGATCATCGGAAAAAGTTTTTTCCTCAGCGTATGACGCGTCCAATGTTTTGCCGGACCGAAATGGCTGTAAAAAATATTTTTTCGCGCCCTGCAGCCAGCGGCCGATGCTTTGGATATCTTTTTTGTTGTGCAGTTTCGGCAAAACCGTCGTGCGGAATTCATAGTCCGGCGCGCTTTTCGTTAATTCCACGCTCCGCTGAATATCTTCTAACCGCGCCTGTTCGCCGACAATTTGCTTATACTTTTCCAGCGGACCTTTAATGTCCATCGCCACAAAATCAACTAATTTTTCATTCAATAATTTTTCTACCATCGCCGGATTAGTGCCATTAGTATCCAGTTTAACCAAAAAACCCAAACCTTTTATTTTTTTTATAAATTCCGGCAAATCGGCCTGCAATGTCGGCTCGCCGCCGGTAATGCAGACGCCCTCCAGTAGGCCTTGCCGGCCAGCCAAAAAACTAAAAAAATCTTCTTCCGCCACCAATGGCTGGCTTTTTATTAAAACCGGATCAACCAATTCCGGGTTATGGCAAAAGGGACAAAAAAAATTGCAGCCGGCGGTGAAAACCGTAGCCGCAATTTTTCCAGGATAATCAATCAGAGTTAATTTTTGCAATCCGCCGAGTATCATTTTGTCGCGACCGCTTTTTCTTTAACCTTAAAGACGAGGCGGTCTTTAAATTCTTCCTGCTTACCTGGATGCCATTGCTGGACAGGACGGATATAGCCGACGATGCGCGAATAAACCTCGCAATTCTGGTCAATAACGCACTTAGGACATTTAAAATGTTCACCGGCTAAATAACCATGCTCCGGACAAATACTAAAAGTTGGCGTAAAAGTTATATAGGGCAACTTATATTTTCTGAATATTTTTTTGAGCAAAGTTTTAACAGTTTCCGGATTTTGGATACGCTCGCCCAAAAAAGCATGCAGAACAGTGCCGCCGGTATATTTTGTCTGCAAGTCATCCTGCAAATCCAATGCCTCAAATAAATCCTCTGTAAAACCAACCGGCAACTGGGAAGAATTAGTATAATAAGGTTCTTTTTCGCCAGCAGTGATGATATCGGGAAATTTTGCTTTATCTAATTTAGCCAACCGGTAAGAAACGCCCTCGCCCGGCGTGGCTTCCAAATTATATAGATTACCGGTCTCTTCTTGATATTTAACCAAAGCGTCGCGCATAAACTCCAGCACTTCTTCAGCTAATTTTTTGCCTTCTTTGTTGGCAATGTTTTTATCAATAAAATTAAGAACCATTTCGTTCATCCCCACCAAGCCAATCGTGGAAAAATGATTACTCCAATAACTTTCCCTCATCTTTTTTATGGATTCCAAATAAAAACGGGAATAAGGATAAAGCCCTTTTTCAATAAAATTATCAACTGCTTTGCGCTTGATTTCCAAACTCATTTTA
>CAZNNV010000017.1:0-311 GCA_964574515.1 uncultured Candidatus Saccharibacteria bacterium | reverse complement strand
TTCCATTAACCGCTCCAAGCGCGAGAAAAGCTCCTTTTTAGTTTTAGAAAGATAACCGAGGCGCGATAAGTTAAGCGTCACCACGCCAACCGACCCGGTCAAAGGATAAGCGCCAAACAGCCCGCCACCACGCTTATATAATTCCCGGTTATCCAGGCGCAAACGGCAACACATTGAACGCGCGTCATCCGGACTCATATCCGAATTTATATAATTGGTAAAATAAGGAATGCCATATTTAGCCGTCATTTCCCAATCGCCGGCTAACGCCGGATTATCCCAATCAAAATCTTTAGTAGTGTTATAGGTTG
>CAZNNV010000016.1:801-11560 GCA_964574515.1 uncultured Candidatus Saccharibacteria bacterium | reverse complement strand
CAACTTATCCCTGGAATAAAACGCCTTATGGCCGAGTTTTCACTTTGCTTGATAGATTAGAAAAAGATGATGTAGTTTCTTTAGTATATGAACATCAACAATTTGATTATCGCATTCTTAGCAAAGAAGTTTTAAAGCCAGAGCAGGTGACAATGTCCCAATCATCAGCGCCGACAATCACTCTCTATACCTGTTGGCCGATCGGGACTTCATTAAAAAGGTTGGTTTTAAGAGGGGAATTAATACTATAGAGCTCGTTAAAACGAGCTCTCTTATTTTTTGTATGTTTATGTGATAAAAAACACTTTAATGAAAAATCTCTAATGGGGTTGACCCCTCACTTGAAAATAATATGTTTTATGTCTATGTAATCAAGAGTGATAAAGACGAAAAATTGTATATTGGCTTTACTAGTGATTTAAAACGGAGAATACTTGAACATAATAATGGACGAAATACATCAACGAAATATCGCAAACCATTTAAACTCGTTTATTATGAGGCCTATGCATCAGAAAATGACGCAAAAGATAGAGAATATAAGCTTAAGAAATTTTCTGGATCATATATACATCTAAAAAAACGAATTAAGAACTCTTTAATTATTTTCAAGTGAGGGGTTGACAGAATAGCCTTAAATGATGTATTATTTAATATCCATTTTTAGGCTTCTATTTTAGGCCTAAATGGGCTGTACCTTTAAATTTTTTTATTGAGTTTATAGGAAAAAGGCCTAATTTCAAAAAAATACGGGTAGCACGGCTATTCGAAAAATACAGGAGGTGTCCGATGAAAAGGACCGGCATTTTTGTTCTATTGTTGGTTTTTCTGGTAGGGGCTGGATCGGCAAATGCCGGTCTGGAAGATAAGGCGGTGAATTTTGCCGCCAGAAACTTTTATTTATCGCCGGCTGAAGTGGTAAAAATTATTAATACTGGCGATAAACTGGCTAAGCCGGAAGTTTTGCCGGCGGGAACAACCTTGATTTTTCCCCAATGGAAAACGGGGGAGCTACAAGGATTGGAACTGGCATCACCTAACAAGGTGAGGGTATATCGGGGGAAAAATAATATCGTGGTTGTATACCACGAAAAAATCCCGTTTGGTTTTATTATGCCGGCCTGGGCGCGAAAAACGCCGGCGGCACAACAAACGGCTTATCAGCCGCCGCCAAATCCCATTGTTCAACCGCCGTCTATGGACGGTGGCAATAGTTCGGAGTTGTCGCGCGACCTGCCGGTTGCTCGCAATGACGAAACTGTCGGCAATCAGCCGCAAGTGCTGGTTGCCAAAGAAGATGACGCCGAGTTAATGACTCGGCCGTCGGAAATGGCAGTGGCAGAGGTTAAGCAAAAAGCCGAACGGACCCAAAAGGCCTACGAGGCCTATAAAAAACAGCGGACAAAGAATATTGTCAATGCCGGATTTGGTATCTCGGCAATTGGTGCGGCCTTTTATAATCCACTCTATGCCGCGGTGATTGCGGCTGGTGGAATTATTTATAATCTTTTCACATATGAATCACCGCCCCTTATGACAGAGGCGGAGTAAAGGAGGAAGTAAATGAAAATAAAAGAATCTATGGTTTGGGGAACCCTCTTTTGCTTCGTTTTAGCGATTGGGGGATGTGGGGCGCCGGCACGGGTAAATCAACGGCCGGATTCGCGTGATTACAATGAGGTCTACCGGGAAAGCCGGACGACCGCAGAGTATTTCAAAACGCCGAGTGGCGAAAAGATTGAACCTCGGGTCATTCAAGACGCCATTCAGCGCAGTGACTGGGCTACTCTTGAAAAGTACTCTTGGGTGCATAACCCGGAGCCGATTGAAAGGGTGGCATCAATTCAGGAAGCCCTGCCGGTATTTTTTGAAGATTATGGCAGGGGAGGCGCGAAATATCTTCGCGTCGGGGCCGACCCGGTTATCCGTGGCGGCTGGTCTGATAAAGACCTGCCGAAAGGATGGTTTTGGATCGGTTTGCCGGCGGATTGTTTCGCCAAGGTGACAGGTAAGAAAAAGAATTATGAGGGCCTGCTAAAAAAAGGCGAAGTGGTCGCCGTCCACTTAGTAATTCGTGGTGGCCAGCCGGTAATTGACAATCAAAAAGGAATTTTGGTTCAGGCGGGTGCAGTTAAACGCTGTGCTAATAAAATCCTAAATCAAATTCAAATTTGGTTGCCAGTCGGAGTCTTTCGGACCATCACCCAAAATAAGGTAATGGTTTTAACCAAGGTATTTGAGCGCGAGACGCTCATCTATCTTGAGAAAAAGGATCCCTGGAAGTGGTGGATCGTCGCGGCGGGCGTCGCGGCTGGACTGGGTGCCGGGTATCTTATCTGGCATAACAGCAACACGACAATTAACAGCAATGTTAATTGTCCGGGGTGCGATAATCCAAAACCACCTCCGCCGAAACCGCCGGAAAACTGTCCGCCGGGCCAACCAGCCCCGCGGCCAAATCCGCCACCGCCGGCGCCTAAACCAGACCCGACACCGCAGCCGTGTCCGCCGGGCCAACCAGCGCCGCGGCCGGCAACACCATAACATAAACTCAATAATAACCTCCAAGAGAGAAGCCGAAAAAATGGCTTTCTCTCTTGGAGAACTGATTTCTAATTTTTTATCTGAATGCTTTACAAAATATAACGCCTAGGGGCATAATGGATTTAGATAAAAGGTTAGAAAAATATAAATATAATAAATAAAAAATCTGGATTCTGGTTTTCGCCAGGATGACAGGTAAAAATCCGCTTTGGAGGAAGCGGCAAAAAAAATGAAAAAGATAGTTTCCATAATTAGTCTAATAGCGATTTTCTTAACGGCTTTAGCAGCGCCGGTTTTTGCCGATGGCCCGCAATTTAATTCTTTGCCGGGCGATCTTAAACTGTTGAATGTGGCTAATCGGACCACTAACACCGGCTGGCAAAATAACAGTGTTTCCGCCAGCGCCAATGACAGCGTGGCTTTTCAGGTTTATTACCACAATGGTATAGTCGGCACGACCGCCAATAATACGCGGATTCGTTTAAACTTTCCGACCAATGCCCAGAATTCGATTAATGTCAGCGCGACGTTAACCGCGGATAATGCCAACACTGTTACCGACAGCGTCAGTATTTATTCCTCGCCGGCGCAGCGTTTAGTCGTTGATACTTCATCTATCCGCTGGTATCCTAACCGGACCGAGACTGCGCAATATATTTCCGCTTCATCTTCCGGTAATGGTTATGCGGAAGTAAATATTGGCGCGATACAAGGTTGCTGGGAATATCAGGGTTATGTCACTTTCGTGGCTAGTTTAATCCCGGAATCAACACCGACTTATAATTTAGCCATTAATAAAACCGTCCGCAATATCACTAACGGCTCCGGTTCATACGCTGATTCGGTTAATGCCAAAAATAACGACCGCGTTGGTTTTCAAATCCAGATTCAGAACACAGGCAATGCCACCTTAAATAATGTCGTGGTCCGTGATGTTTTGCCGAGCGGCTTAACTTATTCTTCCGGTACAGCGCGTCTTGACGGCGGCACGTTATCCGACGGTTTAATCTCCGGCGGCATTAATATTGGTTCTCTGTCTGCCGGCGCTTCAAAATATATTTTATTTGAAGCCACAGTAAATAATTATCAGGGCGCTTTTGCTTATTATAATTATCAGAATCAAATTAACTACGCTTATGTTAAAGCAGACAATGCCAATGAAATTAATGACACGGCTACGGTTTATATCAGCCAAACAAATGCCAGTAATTTAACCATTGTTAAAACCGTCCGCAATATCACCACGGGCACGTCTTTGCAAGAATCGGTTAATGCTAATGCCAATGACCGTGTGATGTTCTCAATACAGGTTTCCGCGCCAAGCTATAACGCTTCCGCTAATAATGTCCGGGTTTGGGACACTTTACCCTCCGGCTTAAGCTATGTTTCCGGATCAACTCGTCTTGACAGCGGCTATATCGGCGACGGCATTATTTCCGGCGGCATTAATTTAGGCAGTTTATATTCCGGACAAACCAAAACGATAAATTTTGAAGCGACGGTTAATTCCACCGGTTATATCGGCCAGCAAACATTAACTAACTATGCTTATGCATCTGCTGATAATACCGGTCAGGTTTCTGATTTTGCCCAGGTTATCGCAGGGACGACCCCGGCGCCAACGCCTTCTAATCTAATGAAGCGGGTGGCTAATCTGACCTGGTCTAATGGTTCGGACACTGATAATCAGGCGCATGTTGGCGATATTTTGCAATATACTTTAAGCTATACTAATAACACTAACAGCACTCTGTATAACGTCCAGATTTTAGACGTTTTGCCTTCTTATACCGCCTTTAACGATAGCATCAGCGGCAATGGTTTCTATTCTAACGCCGGCAATATGATTACTTGGAATGTCGGCACCTTGTCTCAAGGACAAACCGTTTCTATGACTTATCGGGCGACTGTCCAGGCCGTGCCTAATGATAATTATGTTATCATCAATTCTGCTTTATTGCGCGCCTCAGGCATTAATGATGTTGTTTCTAACGAGACCCGGACGACGGTTGTCGGCGTGATTAAGGGCGCGGTTATTAAAGCCGTGACCGGCGGTAATGATTTGTTCCGTACCTCGGCCTTAGCGCTCATTATTGCTCTCTGGGGCATCTTCATTGCTTATCTAGTGATGGAATACCCGGAACTTTGGCGGGGTTTAGGATTGAAATTAAAAACGCTGAAAATCAGAGCGTTAAACAGATAAGTATTGTTCGAGCGGATTAAGGGCTAGCATGATAAAAATTTCTCGACTCCAACCGCTCCGCCTAAAAGCGGAGCGGTTTCCGTTCGATGAATAAAATTGCTTTGAATAGAAATTCGGAAAAGCCGCGAATTGAGGTTTTTCTAGATTTCCATTTAAGGAAAGTTCTAAAAATAAATGTTCTTTGAGGAGGTTAAGATGATAAAACAAAAAAAAGCGGTTAGTATTATTTTTTTTCTGTCAGTAATCGCGATGATGATTTTGATTTTTATTCTTTTTAACATCGAGCATACCCCAAAAGTCACAGAATATCCTTTTCTCGCCATAGTTATAATTGCTATTATTGTGGCACTATCTCTATCTTGTCTCACAACCGGTTTAATGGCTGGGAAAGAGAATAATGCAGGCAAACCACTAAATTCCGATAATATCCAGGATGGTGATTATGAAATTCAATTTTTAGTTAAGGATATTTATCGAATCAGAGATAAAAGTGATGCCGGCACAGGCTTAATTATATTTGATTATGCTCGTCTCTTTTCTGGTCTTCCTGCCAAGGGGGCATATCCGGATACATGGGTAATTGTGAAAGTAGAGACACGAAGGACAAAAATAGTCGAGCAGGTTGCTTTTGTGACCGGAGAAAACAAAGGAGATAGATAATCAAATAAAAAATAACAATTTATCGGGGCCAAATGGCCCCGTTTTTTTATCCCCAGTTTTATAACCGGGGATTTTTTGTTATACTAAATATAAATGACCGGGGCTCAACTGGAAAAAATTTTTAAGTACTTAAAAAACCAAAAGTGGCGGATTTTTGGTTCCGCAAAAATATCTGGCGAAGAAGAGCAAACAGCAGAAATTTCACCGTATCTTAAAGCACATCAACCGATTGATTTAGAGCCAATGCCGGCTGGCAGACTGCAGATAAAAGAACTGGAAAGTATAAATGAATTAATTTTAAGTGATGAACTGCCCATTTATCCTTTTAAAAATTTATTTATTCCCGAATGCGAAACGCTTTTTGAATATAAGGGTAACCAATTAACCGAGAGCGATAGAAGCCATAAAATCGCGCTTTTTGGCATTAATTTATTGGATTTAAAAGCGTTCAATCTCTATGATTTAGTTTTTGCCAATGATCCGTATTATCAGCGGCGCCGAAAAAACAGCTTAGTTATTGGTTATGCAACCAACTTGGAAAAAGATGTTTATGGCCGCAATTATGAACCAGACATCCTGGAGCATGTGCATTTTGATATTTTTATAGAAGGTCCTTCGATGCACTCCGCTAAACAGGGTAAACTAAATTCAGAGAAATATAAAATTTTTGCCGGCAGCATCAAAGGCCAACGGATTTTAGAACATTTGGGTTATAAAAAATATGAATACATTGAATTTAATGGGCCATTGGTCAATAAAGAAAGAATGAATGAATTGCGCAATAAGTTGACCAATCATCACCAGCAAAAAATTTGGGACGAGTTAGGCAAAAGATGCATTGAGTGCGGCAAATGCACCATTGCTTGTCCGACTTGTTTTTGTTTTCGAATAGATGACGAAGCCGGCTTAGTTGAAAATACCGGTGTGCGAACTCGCTGTTGGGATTCTTGCTATTATCGGGAATTTTCCGAAGTTTCTGGCCCTTCGACAAGCTCAGGGCAAGATAATAAACCGAAATTTCTAACTACTACCGCCCAGCGGATTCATTTTTGGTATTACCATAAATTTGCCCGAATTCCCGATGAATTTGGCATTCAGGGCTGTGTTGGCTGTTTGCGATGCCATCAGGTTTGTCCGGTTGATATAAATATAAAAGAAGTATTGGAAGATGTTAAGAAATAATTTTTAATCATTTGAAAAACCCCTATCTTTCCCATCCAGCTAAAATAATTAAAATAATTCCGCAGGCAGCCAATATAAAGCTGTTTCGGTTTAAATTTGTCCGGGAGGGCCGTTATCATTTCGCGCCTGGACAAATAATAGAACTGTCTATTCCCGGTTTTGGCGAGGCGCCTTTTGCGCCCTGCGGCGCGCCGGATAAAGAATATTTTGAATTATGTATTCGCAACGTCGGAAAACTGACTGACAGACTGCACGCGATGAAAGTCGGGGACACAGTCGGCATTAGGGGGCCTTATGGAAATGGCTGGCCGATTTCATATAATAAAAAACATATAACAGAAAACAAAAATCTATTAATTGTTGTTGGCGGGTTGGGTCTTGTTCCTTTGCGGACGCTGATTTTGGGCAAGGATAAGTATTTGGGGAAAAATACAAAAGTCCAGATTTTCTATGGTGCCAGGACGCCAGCTGATTTTTTATTTCGCGATGAATATGACGCTTGGCGCAAATATGGCATTGTGATTGATTTAACCATTGATAAAGAATGTGCCGGCTGGCATGATTGCGTCGGCCTGGTGACAACGCTGTTTGATAAAAAAAGGGTGGTTAATAATGCTCAGGCATATCTCTGCGGTCCACCGATAATGTATAAATTTGTTTTAGAACAATTAAAAACTAAACATTTTGCCGACAAGGATATTTATGTTTCGCTGGAACGGCGAATGCATTGCGGCCTTGGCGTCTGCCAGCACTGTGCTGTGGGACATTTGTATACTTGTAAAGACGGACCGGTTTTTCAATATGAACAGATAAAGAATATTGAGGGAGCGATATAGAGAATATTTAAATTTTTAATATATGTGTTTGACTATCCCTAAACAAGTTATTTCTATTAAGGGCAGCACGGTGAAAGTAAAATCCGGCCAAACCCAGCAAGCAGTCGGCAGCTTGATTAAAGTTAAAAAAGGGGATTGGGTTTTAACACAAAATGAGGTTATAATAAACAAGATTAATAAAGAAAAGGCGCAAGAAATTTTAAAAATTATTGACGCCCATAAAATCAATGCTAAGCCCAAATTATAAAAAAGGGATAAAAGCCATTTTGGCCGCGGCTCTCATCAGCGGCGCGGCTAATTTCTTGAATAAAGAAGTGATATCAGCGGGGGTCAGCCCGGTTTTGCTGGTATTATTAAAAAATAGCCTGGCCGGTCTATTATTTATTTTTTTAACTTTGTTTTTTATTAAGTAAGGAAAAAGATCCTGGCCAGATAAAAAAAGCAGCTGGTTGAAACTGATTCTGCTCGCAGTTGTCGGCGGCAGCGTGCCATTTATACTTTTCTTTAAAGGTTTAGCCATAACTTCCGCTATTAACGGTTCTTTTATTCATAAGACGATGTTTGTTTGGGCAGCACTTTTTTCTTTAGTGTTTTTAAAAGAAAAATTGCGCGGATACCAATTTTTAGGCCTAGGAATCATGTTTTTGGGTATTTTATCGGCGATCAGTTTTAATTTCTTTGACTGGGGGAGGGGGGAATTAATGATTTTCGCGGCAACACTTTTTTGGTCGGCAGAGATGATTATGGTAAAGAAATTCATCGTTAGCATTGATTATCGCCTTTTGGCAGCGGCGCGGATGGCGCTGGGCGCTATTTTGGTTTTTATTTATACCTGGCAGTCAGGCAGCCTATCGCTGTTATCGGCGTTAACTAGCCACGATTGGCTTGGTATTTTCATCGTTAGCTGTTTCTTATTCGGTTATGTTTTTTTCTGGTATCGCGCCCTGAGTTTTTTGCCGGCCGGATTAACCGCCAGTATTTTAACACTGGCTTTTCCTATAACGATTATTTTGTCTAATTTAAAAGTATTAAAATGGCCGTCTTTTGCCGATTTGGGCTTTATTTTTCTGTTGGCGGCCGGCGTTATTTTATTGATTCAGGCATTATTTAAAAAACCATGCCCAG
This sequence comes from uncultured Candidatus Saccharibacteria bacterium, assembly GCA_964574515.1. GTDB lineage: Bacteria > Patescibacteriota > Minisyncoccia > Portnoybacterales > GWB1-42-6 > CAZNNV01. The sequence continues at coordinate 3,010 of CAZNNV010000016.1, read as the reverse complement.
CGACATCGCCAATCTAAATAATATAGTCCGCTGCACCCGCTATGCCTTCATGCCTAACCGCCTGCATTTATGCGGGCCGGAAAATCAGGCAGATGTTTTGGAATTTTATTCAAAAACCAGCCGAAAGAAAAAGACACGGACAATCGAACCGGTCTTGGAAAAATTTAATACGCTCTATCCTTATTTAAAATTAATTGCCCGCGCTAACGGCTTAACCAATCCATTTGACGAGAGAGCTGTGGAGGCTTATTGGTTAGGAAATAATTATTTAGAAGCAGTGCCGGCGGCAAGATTATTTGACCATCTTGGCAATGTTTTTAATATTCAAGGCAGGTTTAATATCAGCGATTTTTTTAAATTCAAAAAAAAGTTCAACACACGGGCCTTGCCGCATCATAATTTTCATGTTTTTAGCATTTATCGGCGAACCGGCCACATCGCATCGCCGCATACCCTGGCGACGATGGATGCCTGCCGTATCAGCTGGGGTTTAATTCTAAAAATTAAGCAAGAATCATTTATTGTTCAGACGAAACCCCTTATTGCCGATAACGACGGAAAAATAAAACAAGCGGATTTTTTTATTGAAAGAGAAATTTTTAATTATTTTGAAGGCGCCAGATTGATAAAAAACGCTATGATTGGGGATTTTATATCTATCCACTGGGGCTGCGCCTGCGAATTATTAACCAGAGATCAAGCCAACCGGCTCCAAAAATATACGGATTTAAGTTTAGAATTTGCATTTAATTTATAGAGACTAGTCAAATTAAAACATGGCTGATAAAAAACCGACTATTGCAATTATCTCTTTAACCTGCTGCGAAGGCTGTCAGGTGGCGATTTTAGATTTGGGCGAACGGTTTTTACAACTGGCCGAACATATTAAAATCGGCGATTTTGCTTTTCTGGAGGATAAGCCGGAAGCAACAACTTATGACATTGTTTTTGTGGAAGGCGCGCCGATTAGCAAAGAAAATATTGAGCGGCTGAAAGATTTACGGTCGCGCAGTAAAATTTTAGTCGCCTTGGGCGCTTGCGCGGCTCTCGGCGGCATCGCTGAAATTAAAAATTATCAGGATAAAAACGAACGGATGCGGTATGTTTATAAAAATTTTGAGAATATCAATAATCCCAATGTTAAACCCTTGAGTTATTATGTTAAAGTGGACTTAGAGATTCCGGGTTGTCCGATAAATAAAGAAGAATTTCTACAGATAGCTAAAAAATTAATTGCTGGCGTGCCGGTAAAAATTCCCCAGCGGCCGGTTTGTTATGAATGCCAGATAAAACAAAACAAATGCCTTTTGCAAGCAGGCCTGCCGTGCTTAGGGCCGGTAATTTTAGGCGGTTGCGGCGCCAGTTGCCCAACAAGCGCCTATCCCTGCGATGGCTGCCGCGGACCGCTCGCCAATATGAATCCGGATAAATTAAGCAAACAATTAATGGCGCAAAATTATACCCAGGAAGAAATAGATTTAATTACTCAGCGTTTCGGCATAGAGGATAAAATATACCCCGAATCGCCGGCAATAATTAAAAAAAATGAGTAAGCTGAAGCTTTTTATTTTTATTATCATTTTATTATTTGTGGTATTTTTTAGTGCGTCTGTCAAAGCGCAAGATTTTAATTTTACCAAAACCTTCGGATCTAGTTGGGCATATGTTGATAAACCAAATCAATATGATAGCTCCCAATCAGCCATGATTGATGATGACGGCCGATGGCTAGTTTGGAATTGCGGCGGCGGAGATATAAACAATGGCGTTGGCGGCGATACTATTTTTTTTGACGCTTTTGACGCCAATGGGCAGCATATACCTGGCCTTGAAAATATTCTTGCTCTCAGGCATTCCGGTCTGGATAGCCATCAAGACGGTCTGCACGCTTGCGCGCCAAGCGTTATTAAACATAGCTATCCAAGTATTGAAGGCGGACATGAGATGTACAAATTATATTATGAATGCGCGCCAAAATTATATGATAACATTAGCGGTTGGGGGCCAAGAGGGGGATTTAATAGTATTTGCCACGCGGTCAGTGATGATGGCATTATTTGGCGAAAATATAATAAAGACATTTGGAATACCCAATTTACCTATGGAAATCAATATACTGCGCCGACGCCGGTAATAGAAATAAACCAAAAAATAAAAGATAATTGCCAGCTAACTTTTGACGGTTTTAAATATTACGCTGATTTCTATG
>CAZNNV010000016.1:0-791 GCA_964574515.1 uncultured Candidatus Saccharibacteria bacterium | reverse complement strand
GCACGCCAAAAGCAGGATGCAGCGACTTCTCAGCTAATTATGGGCCCGGCCATCCGTCCGCAGTGGTTATTAATAATGAAATTTGGCTTTTTTATTATGATTCGCAGGGCGATGCCAGCCAGATTGGTCTTTTTTTAGCAAAAAGCTGGGATGGCTTTAATTTTGGAACTCCCGTAAAAACAAACTATCCCAGCCCGCTAAATGTAAAATATTTATCAATGCCCATAGGCAATCATCAGGGGGTTTTTATTGGAACATTTCCAAATAAAAAATATAATTATTTTGCCTATTCATATGACGGTATAAACTGGGTTTATTCCCACGATGCTGACAGCTCCAAGTATAGAATAGGCATTGCTAGAAATGAACTCTGTACGGTCAGTCCTGAAATATTGGCGAATAAATACGGTATTTTTTATTCGCCAATTGTTAATATTTTTTCCGCTGAGGGATATTATGGACATGAAGATTCAGATAATTGGAATTTGAAAGACAGTTTGGGAAATTATTTATGCTATGACCAAAGAGAGGATCCTCCCTGGGAAGGGGGAATAGGAAGGGGCAGTACCCAAGCTATGTATTTCATTCAGGGAGAGTTCACCTGGTTTGATGATATCTACGCCCTCCCATATTTCTATGGCACTATTACCGGTTCTGATTGCGTTATGGCCAATGGCCAGTCATCCTGTTCAACAAATATCAGCTGGTTAACACAAAATGTGACTTCAGGATATGTTCAAAAGCGGGGCATCGGAGTTTTTTCTTCCAGTCTCAATGGAACGCAAGCAGCA
>CAZNNV010000015.1:6277-11584 GCA_964574515.1 uncultured Candidatus Saccharibacteria bacterium | reverse complement strand
AAACCCGATTAAACCAATGAACAGCATATCAACGACCATAAGATCATAACGCATGTTAAGACGATTTAACTGAATCGCATACCCCAAGCCCGACTGGCCGCTGATCATCTCGGCGGCAATCACCGACATCCAACCCATACTGATGCCTGTCCTAATGCCAGTGAATATCTGAGGCGAAGCAGCCGGCAAGATCACCCGCCAAAGATAACGCCAACCCCTCAATCCCAAAGATCTGGCAAAATCACGAATAACAAAACTGACTGATTCGGCGCCTTCAAAAGCATTAATAAAAATCGGCGGAAAGGCGCCCAAAAAAACAATGATGTAAGCAGAAATTTCACCGATGCCAAAAATTAAAATAACAAACGGAATCCAGGCAATAGGCGGCGGAAATTTAGGCGCTTCAAATAAAAACTTCAGCAGCCAATTTCTTTTAAAAACGCGAGGCAGAAGGCTCCGCGCTAAACCCAAGCTAACGCCTATGAAAGTAGCCAGCGCCAGCCCGATGAAAACACGGCTTAAACTGAAAAAACAATCCAGCGCCAGTCCGATGAAATTTAGATTGGCAAAAAATTCAAACATCTTTGATTAATGGACTAATGGCGCATATTGATTAATAACGAAATGGCGCATATCCACGACTTGTTTTATTTGCGCCGAAATAAAATCGGCGCCTTGCTGCATCAAGCTATAATCGTCATCGGTAAAAGCCAAGCGTATCTCTTCGCGGCTTTGAGCTGCCAGATTAGGTTCCAAAGAAGCAGCCAGATTGCAAGCTTCCTGGCCGGCATCCGCCAGGCCGGCTTCAGCGATAAACCAGCTGTTAGCTACAGCCGCGTTTTGACGATAGTAATCATAAGCGTCAAATAATGCCTGCAGAAACCGCTGCGCCGCGCTCGGATTCTTGTCAAGATAATTTTGGTTCATCAAAACTAACGAAACGACTTTGCCGGTATCTACCACTTTAATCAAACCCCTAGATTCTAGAATTGCCGGCGTGGGGTCAAAGCCGGCCAAAGCGTCAAAATTGCCCCATTTAGCCTGGCCTTGATATTTTAAAACCAGCGGCCCCTGTTCTTTTATATCCAAATTAACAATTTTTACATCTTTTTTGGGATCAAGCCCAGCTTTTTCCAACGCCGCCACGGTAATTCTCTCAGCTGCCGCGCCTATCGGCAAACCAATGGTTTTACCTTTCAAATCCGCCATGGTTTTTATCGGAGAAGACGGCGGAACATAAGTCTGGGTCCGATTGTACATCAGCCGCCCAATACCGATCCATCCTTTATTTTTAGAAAAAAGCGCGGCGGCTGGCTGATCGGCCGTCAAAATAATATCCAGCCCGCCCGCCAACGCCGCTTCATTAAGTTCCGGACCATAGGTCCGGCCGATAAATTCCGCTTCCAAGCCGTTGTTTTTCAAAATGTCAGTATGTTTTAAAATCTGCACCAATTGCCCCTGAACTGCCCATGGCACTTGCCAACCCAGCCGCATTTTAATTAAAGGCTCTGCTGATGGCGCTGCCATTTCATTAACGGATCGGGATTGCCACCAATAAAATCCGGCTAAACCGGCTGCGATGAAGATAACGACTGACCAAAACAAAAATATTTTTTTCATATTTTCTATAAAAATTATTCCTTGAATTATACCATCAAAAACAGCTTTTAGTAAAGTGAGTTTTGCGTAATTTTAAGCGAAAAATGAACGCCGGCTATTGTACTGCCCACTTTCTTTGACTATAATAATTAATGCATCGAACCATTACCAATCACAGCCGTTTTTCAAAATATAATAATTTCATGAAAAAAAATTTATTGTTGATTTCCCTGGACAGCGTCAGGGCGGATGTAGCTTATAGCGGCCGGCTGGCAACTGTTAAGGCGCTGCGAAAAGTAGGAGTTACTTTTCTAAACTGTATCTCTTCCTCGCCTTTGACGCCGGTCAGCCACGCCACGGTAATGACTGGCCTGCAACCCTTTAATCATGGCATCCGACATCTATTTAAAGAAAAAATCCGGCCCGGCATAAAGACTCTGGCCCGATTAATGAAAGAAAACGGCTATGCTACGGGGGCAATCGTTTCCTGTCCCGGCATGAACCGCTGGTATGGCCATAACCGAGGTTTCGATTATTATGATGACGAAATTCCGCGCCTAACCGACGGTTCTGATCCGCTTTTAACCATTGATGTCAAAAAACGTGGTGCTGCCCTCAAGCGGGCAAATATTGTGGCAGAAAGAGCAGACCAATGGCTGGATAAAAATAAACATAAATCATTCTTTTTATTTCTGCATTTTTTTGATGCCCATTGGCCCTACGAAACGCCGGAAAAATTTGGCGGCAAAAACGCTTATGAGGAAGAAGCGGCTTATGCCAGCCATTATTTGGGAATATTTTTAGACAAACTGAAAAAAGCTGGCTTATGGGATAAAACTACTATCATCTGCTTTTCCGACCATGGGGAAGATTTAGCCGGCTGGTATTCAAATGACAAAGCCGGTAAAAAATTAGGCCACCCCGAAGAAGAAGGACACGGCTGCCTCCTCTACGAACAAACTCAAAAAACTATTCTGATTATTAAAGACAAAAATCTGCCTAAAGGAAAAAATATCAGCCAGCAAGTCAGGCTCGTTGATATCGTCCCGACGATTTTAGACCTATTTGGCATTAATTATAAAATAAATGGCTTTAACGGCGTTTCCCTGGTGCCAGCCATAAAAAATGCCAAGAATTTAAATTTAATCGGTTATTCCGAAACTTTTTATCCGGAAGAACAAAAAGCCGCCACCAGAAAATTCAAAAATACCTGCAACCTGAAAGCGATAAGAATAAATAATTCATATAAACTAATATGGCAGCAAGACGGCGAATTAGTAGAATTATATAATCTAAAAAACGACCCGGACGAAAAAACCAATCTATTTAAATGATTTCGGCTCAAAAATAAAGTAAATTATTACAATTGACTTTAATACCTAATAATTCTACAATTTATAAAATAAATTTAAATATTAAATAAAAAAAATGTACACTATTTCACGCAAACAAAAAATATTCATTGGCATATTTTCAGTTCTATTAATCATATTACTTGTCTTACTTGCTTTCTTTTGGGATGATTTTGAAAAAATGAAATACCAAAAAAGATTAAACGAATTAGATGACACCAGCTTAGTGAAAGAAATAAACAAGATAGAGGCCAATAAGCCATCAACTCAGAAAAAGATTGACTATAAAGCATACGCCCAGGAAATGTCTATCAATCTATTAAGATGCTCATATAAAAAAGAAGGGGACAAAATCGCAGAAGAAATAGCAACTTTCATTAAAGACAATAATTTCAATAATCTTGTCTACACTTCCATCACGGATAATAATTTTTTTAACCGGGCTTTGATTTTCTCGCCCCTCAATGAGATCTGTCCGAAAAAAATCGTTGAATTGTGCATAAATAAAAATGAAAATGAAAAAATCATATATCCGACAGGCGAAGAATGGTGCAAAAATTTATGCGGGCTCATGGAAAGCCAATGGGAAAATAGAGAGCGTTCAGAAAATGAATTAGCCGAAACCATCAACAAATTTGATATTAACGACACAAACAGTGCCCGCTCCGAAGTGCTCTGGCGCCTATTCTTAGTCTATCGCCTCGGCGGAAAAGATTCTTCCCTGAAATTCTGCGACAAGCTAGAAAAAGAAGCCGCCCGCTCTGTTTGTATTTTTACCAGCAATCTAATTAATGCTATGTCTTTTGACTGCGATCAAATCCGCCAGACACTGATAAGAACCCTAATTGACTATAAATTTTAATCCGTCTGAATATAAACAGCCCGCCAATATTATAATAAAATATCCGTGATTAGATATGGTTAGCGAAAAATCATTAATAAAAAATTTTAATGGCAATAAATATAATAAGATAAAGTCCGAATCTATCAATAAAATGATTTCGGATATTGCGAAAGCCAATTATGATAAAATCGCCATAGAGTTCGGAGATGAAAAGATTAGTTATCAAACCCTGAATCAGCAAATAAAAAAAGTCGGAAAATTAATAAAAAAAAATTCGCCGGCAAGCCAAAAAAAAATCTGTATTTTGACTAGCCGGGGGATAAAACTTATTGTTTTATTGCTAGGAATTTTAAAAACAAACAATATTTTCATTCCATTAAATCCCAAATATCCGGTAAAAAAAATAGAAGAAATCATAAAAAATACAGAGCCTGATTTTTTTATCATAGATAATAAATTCATAAAAATAATCAAGCGTGTCCTTCGGAATAGAAAAAACGAATACTCGGAAAATTATTTTGCAGATAATAATTCAGAAAAATTCATTTTAAAAAATAATTTTACGCTTATTAGTGTCGCCCAAAAAAAGCGCACCGACCAACCGCCTGAAAACATTCATAAAAGAACAGCTTGGGATTTTATTTATTTGACCTCCGGGTCAACAGACGATCCAAAATTTGTTTACGGAGCAAAAAAGGGACTCGCATATTGCATCAATTATATTATAAAAAAATTCAATATAAAAAAAGATTGGCGGATAGCTCAACTACCCGCCGTTTCATTTATTGCTTTCTTAAGAGACACTCTCGTTCCTCTGTGCGCTGGCGCCACTTTGTGCATACCGGCCGAAGAACCAGCCTCTTTGGGAGCGGACGGTTTGGCCAATTGGATTTTTAAAAAAAATATAAATTTCCTGACTTTTCCTCCAACTTTTCTGCAAATTATAGCCGACAACAAAAAAAGGGCAAAATTATTAAAAAAATTGAAATATATCTTTGTCGGCGGAGAAGAAATGCTCAACGGGCGCTACCTAAAAAATTTAATGGCCGCATCGCCAAAAATAAACATAATAAACTCTTTTGGCTATACCGAAATGGGTCTGGCCAGATTATATCACCGGTTAACCGCCGAAGATTTAAAAAACGAAAGAATCCCCATCGGCCGGCCGATGGAAGGATTAAAAGCAATAATCCTAAATGAGCAAAAAAAGGTTATTACAGAACCAAACATTGCCGGAGAGCTATATCTAAGGGTGCTCTTTTCGCCGTCTGGGTTATACCATAAAGACGAACTAACTGATGAAAATTTCCTCATCAATCCTTTCAGCCGCAGGCCTCGGGACATCGTTTTTAAAACAGGCGATCTAGTGGAAAGAAAGCCTGACGGAAATTATGTTTTTTACAGCCGTAAAGTTTGCCTGGTCAATATTGGAGGCATTAGAATCGGACTTGGAGAAATTGAAAAAAAACTACTGCAACACAAATCAATAATTAGCTGCGCGGTCATTGAAAA
>CAZNNV010000015.1:4954-6165 GCA_964574515.1 uncultured Candidatus Saccharibacteria bacterium | reverse complement strand
CGCGTATTTCATTTCTTCAAAACCAATTCCTGTTTCGGAATTAAGAAAATTTCTGGCCAAATCACTGCCTAATCATAATATACCCAATTATTTCATCCGGCTCGATAAACTACCCCGCAATTTTAATAATAAGATAGACCGCCTGGCTTTATCAAAAATAAAAATTCCAGAAAAGCCAACCACAAGAAAGAACTTTCCGCAAAAAAAATTTGAAAAGGATTTGATAAAAATCTGGCAAAAAGTTCTTTGCCGCAAAGAAATCGGCGTTAATGATGATTTTTTTGAAATTGGAGGCAACTCATTAAAAGTGATTGAACTCCATGATGAAATCAACAAGCATTATCCGGAAATAATTAAAGTGGCTGATTTATTTATCCATAAAACTGTTTCAGAATTATCAAACCATATCACAAACAAAAACAAAATATAAACTCTGCTAAATTGCCATGAAATTAAATTTAAAAAATATAAAAACCAAAACTCTTCTCATTTATCCCCCCAACCCTTTAAAAAAAGAATATTTGGCCAAAATGCCGCGGAACACCACTATCAGCAACTTTCCTGTTTTCCCTCTCGGACTGGCTATCCTTTCCGGCTATTTAAAAAAATTGGGATATAAATCAATCAAAATAATTAATCTGGGGGATTTTGATATAACTGGCGCACAAAAATATAATTTAGATATTTTTTCTCCTCCAAAATCCATTATCCAAAAAACGATAAGCGATAAAAAACTTATTGATAATTTCGATAAAAAACTTACCAATGAATTTAAAAAAACATTAATAAAATTTAAACCAAATATAATCGGGTTTTCAATTTTATATTCCAATCAATTTTATTATGCCTTAAAAATAGCCGAGATTATAAAATCTTATGATAAAAAAATATTTGTTGTCCTGGGCGGACCATATATTTCTCTGTATGCTGAAAATATCGCCAACCTAAAAGAACCAGAAGATTATTTGCCTAAATTAATCGATGGCTATATTTTTGACTGTGGTGAAAATCCATTGGCCGAACTAATTGTAAAAATTGACCGCAAGAAACCACTGGATAAAATACCTAATTCTTATTTTTTGGATGCTAATAAAAAATTTAAAAAAAATAGACGTGTTTTAAATCCTAACCCAAAATATTTAGTAATGCCGGATTTTGGCGAAATAGAGAAAGAAACTATGCCCTTGCGCCTCTCCACAGGATGCTATTGG
>CAZNNV010000015.1:4697-4944 GCA_964574515.1 uncultured Candidatus Saccharibacteria bacterium | reverse complement strand
AAATTAGAACAATCAAAGAATTAATCAGAAAACATAATAGTAATAAATTTCTTATTTGCGATGATTCGATCCATCCCTTATTGCTAAAAAAACTATCGGAAAAAATCATAAAAGAAAAACTGTCCATCAGCTGGAAATTACTTTTTTTAAACTTAGATTCTTGTTTTTTAAAAGACAAAAAAATAGTCAAACTAATGAAACGCGCCGGCTGTTTGGCGGTCATGCATTTTGGAATGGAATCAGCGAC
>CAZNNV010000015.1:0-4687 GCA_964574515.1 uncultured Candidatus Saccharibacteria bacterium | reverse complement strand
GACTCCAAGAATTTTGAAATTGATGAAAAAACAGCATAACCGCATATCAGCCTTAAAAATTTTACGCCTATTCAAAAAAGAGGGAATAGAAGCTGGCATCGGTGTCATGTTAGGCTTTCCCACCGAAACTAAAAAAGAAGCGAAAATGACATTAGCTTTTTTAAAAAAATATTCTGATTTATATTATACGGCGACTATAAAAAAATTTTCCCTATCCCAGAAATCTGATATATATAATAATCTGAATAAATATCATATAACAAAAAAGATTGCCGGAAGCATGGATCGACCGATTTATTCGCCAAGAAAAGGAATGACAACCCGCGAACTTGAAGTTTTTTTTAACAATTATCTGGCAAAAGAATTAAATAAATTTCCCGGCCGTAGATTGATAAACTTAGATAAATTCCGCACCAAATACCTGGTCAAAATATAAATCGAACAGAAACAATCAATGATATTTTGATTTATTAAATATGACAATAAAAAATGTCTGCCAATTAATCAACGATAGACTAAGCTCGCTGCCCGGCTACCCAGCGATCGGGCCTTTTAACAATGAATTTTCAAAATCTAATGATTTGTTAGATATAATAGAAATTATCAGAGATAAAATATTATCTTTCGGGACTAAAAAAAGCGATTGCGTTGCCATAGTTATGTCCGGCAGGGCCGACACGGTTATTAATTTTTTAGCCGCTGCCTCCTGCGCTACCTGTGCTCCTCTAAATCCGACTTATACCTTCAACGAATTTAAATTTTTTTTATCTGACTTAAAAACTAAAATCCTGATAACCGATCAAAAAAGAAACAGCCCGGCCATTATGGCGGCTCAATGCCTAAAAATAAAAATCATTGATTATTCTTTAATTAAACCTGGAACCGCGAAACACCAGAAGAAAAAAGAATCAGCGGGCAAAAACATTAAAAATTGTTTCTCTAATTTAAATGATGTTGCTTTGATGTTGTATACTTCAGGAACTACAAATAAACCAAAAATTGTTCCCTTAACCCATAAAAATATCATCGCTTCAATAAAAAATATCAGCCGAGTTTATAAATTATCGCAAAAAGACAGGTGTTTAAATTTTGTTCCGCTCTATCATGTCCACGGATTGCTGGTTGCCTTATCCACTTTAGCAAATGGCGGAAGCTTATTCTGCGTCCCATTTGAAAAAGAAAAGTTTTATTCCCGCCTAAATAATTTCAGGCCCACCTGGTATACAGCCGTCCCAGCTCTTCACCGAGCGATTGTTTCCTTGGCCAAAGAGAATCCAAAAATATCAGCGTATCGCCATTTACGTTTCATCCGCTCGTCTTCCGCGCCCTTACCGCGAAAAATAGCGACGGATTTAGAAAAAATCTTTAAAGCGCCGATTTCGGAGTCATACGGCATGACCGAAGCAACGCTGCAAATCACGGCTAATCCCTTGCCGCCGAAAAAACGCCAAGTCGGTTCGGTTGGCCAGCCATTCGGATTGAAAATCGGAATAATTGATGAAGATAATAAATTCCTACCTCCCGAAAAATCGGGAGAAATTGTTATAAAGGGAAAAAATATTTTCAGTAAATACAAAAATAATTTTAAAGCCAATAAAGAATCTTTTATTAAAGGCTGGTTTAAAACAGGGGACTGGGGCCATATAGACAATGACGGCTTCCTATTCATCAGCGGTCGGCTCAAAGAGATCATCAATCGTGGCGGAGAAAAAATATCTCCTCGGGAAATCGATGAGGTATTTTTAGAACACCCATCCGTAGAAAACGCCGCCAGCTTTGCAATCCCGCATCCAGCATTAGGCGAAGATATTGCGATAGCTTTAATCTTTAAAAAAAACGCCGCCACAACAGAAGCGGATCTGAAAAAATTTGCCGCTAAAAAACTGGCTAATTTCAAAATTCCGAGTAGAATTATAAAAGTCAAGGATCTCCCCGCCGGCCCGGGAGGGAAGCTGAAACGTTCGGCTCTACATGAAAAATTCAAACATCTGCTTACGATTAAATACCAGAAACCATTTTCTAAAATTGAAATTATATTAACCCAAATATGGCAGGAGATATTAGGCGTTAAAAAAATCGGCATAAATGATAATTTTTTTGATTTAGGGGGCGATTCGCTGAAAATGACTGAATTAATTAATAAAATCAACGAATATGGCTGGAGTTTTTCGCCGGTTGAAATAATGAATAAGCCCTCGATTAGCCATCTGGCAAAGTTAATTAGAAATAAATACAAAAAAAATGCCTAAAATTGCCATAATATTTCCCGGACAAGGATCACAATATGTCGGCATGGGTAAACAACTTTACCGCCAATTTTCCATAGTTCAAAACACATTCAAAGAAGCAAATGACATCCTCGGATATGATTTAAAGAAATTATGTTTTGAGGGCCCATTTAACGAACTATCAAAAATAGAAAATATCCAACCGGCTATATTGACAGCAAGTGTTGCCGCCTTTAAGGTTTTCATGAACGAAATAGGGTTAAAACCGGATTTAATGACGGGCCATAGTTTTGGCGAGCTATCCGCATTGGTTTGCGCTGAAGCCATCAGTCTAGAAACGGCCTTGCAAATTACAAAAATCAAGGCAAAAGCTATCAACGAGACTATCTCGCATAGACCGACTGCCATGGCGGCAGTAGAAAATGTTGATTTAAAATTAGTAGAAGAAATTTGCAAAAGCATTTCCCAGAAAAAACGAACAGTCGTTATCGCCGCTGTTAATTCTTCCCGGCAAACGGTAATTTCGGGAGATAAAGCGCTGGTCAGAAAAGCCGGAGCTTTATTGGCCAATAAAGGAGGCAAGACGGAAGAATTGTTTATTGGAGCCGCCTTTCATAGTCCGATTTTAAATGATGCGGCCAAAAAGGTTAAAACTAAAATAAAAAAATTCAGATACTCTCCTTTGAAATACTTGGTATATTCCGGCATAACCTTGCGACCATATGAAAATACCAGAGATATCATTGATAACATAAGCTGGCAGCTTTGCAAGCCGATTCTTTGGCGGTCCTTGGTTAATATATTGTACAAAAAAGGCATTAGAGCCACAATAGAAATCGGGCCAAGAACAATGCTCATTGATTTTATAAAAAAAATAAACAAGCAAAAGAAATTTTTTTCATTTAATAAAATAAATGACCTTGAGTTTTTAAAAAAAGAGTTTTGTTTAAACAAAGAGTATAAATTTGATTTTATAATCAATTGCCTCCGAGCCGCAGCCTGTACCAAGAATAATAATCTGAATGAAAATGACCATAAAATGGGCGTAGTTGAGCCATATAATGAAATAAACAAACTGTTACTGGCGCTGGAAGAGAAAAATTTAGAACCGTCCAACGATAATTTATCAGCTGCCTTAAAAATGTTTAATACGGTTTTGGCAGCCAAAAAAACGCCTGCCAAAGAAACGAATGATAGATACAAAGAACTATTTTATAGCCGAAATGGATCGTATTTTCCGTATTTGGAAAAAATAATAAAATAAATTAAATCGAGCAAAAGATGAATTTAAATAAAAAAAATAAAAAAAACCAGAGCATAGACATGGAAAATATTTCTGATAACGATATAGCGATAATCGGCCTGTCCGCCAAAATGCCCGGGTGTACCGACCTAAATGAATTCTGGAAACAATTATGCCGGGGCAAAGATTTTATTTCGGACATTCCATTAACACGAAAAAAAGATGTGGAAGAATTTTTTGATTTTCAAGGACGCGATATCAAAGATATAAAATTTGAAAAATCGGCCTATCTGGAAGATATAGATAAATTTGATTACGGTTTTTTTGGTATATCCAGCAATGAGGCAAGCTTAATGGATCCCCACCATAGAATATTCTTGGAAACCGCTTGGAGCGCGATTGAAGATGCCGGTATCAATCCCAAAAAACTTAAAGGGAGCAATACTGGAATTTTTCTCGGTTATGCGCCCGCCAATATGAATAATTATTCAAGAATCGTAAATATAATAAATCCGAACTTAATCCGCCCGGCCTCGCCTCTGATTCTCGCTTCCTCCATGGGTAGCCGCTTATCACATATTTTGGACCTAAGAGGACCAAGCTTGGTTGTTGACACTGCCTGTTCTTCCTCGCTGGTCTGCCTGCATTTAGCCAAACAAAGCATTATAAGCAAAGAGTGTGAACTGGCTATGGTGGGTGGAATAAGAATTAGATTGGTTTATGCAGATTATGATACGAAATCTGATATTGAATCACCAAATAATTTAGCAAAGGTATTTGACGACTCGGCGGACGGGACAGTTTGGAGCGAAGGCGCCATTGTTATTTTAATGAAGCCGCTTATCAAAGCGATAAAAGATGGCGACAAGAAAAATCATGGAAATCATCCGGCGTTAATCCTGAAACAATATCATATATAGAAGCACATGGGACGGGTACGGAATTGGGCGATCTTTTGGAATTGGAAGGATTGGAAAGATCATTTTCTAAATATACTTCAAAAAAACAATTCTGCGCAATCGGTTCTTTAAAATCAAATATCGGCCATTTAGTTGATGCATCCGGGTTGGCCAGCGTAGCAAAAGTTATCTTAATGATGAAAAACGGTCAAATCCCGCCGACAATCCATTTTAGAAGGCCGAATCGCCGGGTAAACTTAATTAATTCTCCGATTAATATCAACAATAAATTAAGTTTACCCGGCGATTCGGCCTTC
>CAZNNV010000014.1:8619-12205 GCA_964574515.1 uncultured Candidatus Saccharibacteria bacterium | reverse complement strand
CCATTCTGCAAATAAGACCGGATAATACCCGGCGTGGCTTCCGGCCGCAAGGCCAGGCTCTTGCCGCCTTTAGTTTTTAAGGTATACATCTGCTTATCAACAATATCGGTTACTTCGCCCGTACCGCGGATAAATAATTCCGTTTCTTCTAATAATGGCGTGTCCAACCGCGAAAAACCAAAATTCTCCGCCACCTCTTTGCTGATGCGGCGAAACTTTTCCCAATAAGGCTGGGCTTCCGGTAAAATATCCGGCATTCCTTTGGGTGATTGGAATTGTTGGTTTATTTTTTTAGGCATACTAATTCTGTTTTAAAATTATATTTAATATACATACTCCGGCGTGGAAAAAATCGTCGCCCCGTCAAAGGGCCAAATCCTTATCCAGGCCTTGCCGATAATATCATCAGAAGGCACCGGCCCCCAGCGCCGCGAATCATAAGACGCCTGGCGGTTATCGCCCATGACAAAATATTCGCCATCCTTTAAAACTGTCCTGTTCTCGCCGGAAGTGAAACTGTCGGGCAAATATCTCGATTCATCCAGAATAAAACCGTTGGAATTCTGCCGATTAAAAATTTTAACCTGGCCATCATCTATTTCTATAGTTTCTCCGGGCAAACCGATAATCCGCTTAATATAATATTGAGTAGTATCTAAAGGATAGCGGAAAATCGCCACTTCCCCTCTTTGTAATTCTTTAAATGGTTCAATAGTGAAAAAATGCCAGTCGCCAATGCCAACTTCTGTTTGCTTGTATCCCCATTCATTAATGACCAAATATTGGCCGTCATTAAAATTCGGTTCCATGGAAGCGCCTTTAACAAAAAAAGGCTGTGCCAGTAAAAAACGGATTGGCGCGACGATCGCTACTGTAATAATGGTTATTTTAAGCACATCCCAAACATAGGAAAAAAAGTTTTTCATAATACCCTCCTTGTCATTTTTACACAGTCAGAAATTTACAGACAAATTATCCTTATAACGCTATATATTTCCGCCGAAGCCTATCCCGCATTTATTGCGGGATGAAAATGACATATTTATTTTTTACTATGATACACTAAAATTCGCCTTAACGCAAGCCCCGTTAGAAGTTGTGAAAAGACATCGCCCAACCCCGGATAGAACAAATTTGGGATAATGGCTAAAATAAAAAAACATTGTTATAATTCAAATAATGAAATTAAAAAAAATCGGGCTGATTCTTTGGTTGATTTTCTCCGTGGCTATTGTCGCCTTTTTAATTGCCAGCCAATTTTGGCCAAGCCAGGCGTCTTTTTGGCAAGAAATAAAAGGCAACCAAGACCCGGCATCAAATCCGGCCGAAAACCAATTATTGCCCAATAACAGCCAAATTGCCGGCAATGGCCAGCCAATTAATTTCTTATTGCTCGGCGCGCCGGGCGCGGGCAATGACGCGCCGGACCTGACCGATACAATTATTATCGCCCATCTTGATCCTTCCCAACAAAAAATTTATCTTTTTTCTTTGCCGCGCGACCTGCTCGTTAAAATGCCTGGCGCCGATTATTATGTTAAAATCAACTCGCTCTACGCCTATAACAGAAACAATATTGGCCACGAGTTTGATGCCCTTCGCCAAAGTGCGGAGGATTTAACCGGCTTGCCCATTGACCATTATATTTTTATTGATTTAACCGTGCTGAAAAATACGATTGACACGCTAGGGGGCATTAATGTTATGGTTGAGAAAGACATAATTGATACTCGATTTCCCGGCCCTAACCATAGCTACCAAACATTTGCGCTTAAAGCCGGCTGGCGGTATTTGGATGGCGAAACGGCTCTCAAATATGCCCGTTCGCGCCATAGCGGTGCTGGCGATTTTGATCGCATTGAACGCCAACAGGAAATTTTACAAGCCATCAAGCAGAAAGCTTTAGGCCTGCATTTTTGGAATTTCGGCACTTACTGGGAACTCTATAATAATTTTGCCAATCATGTTAAAACCGATCTGGGCCTATGGCAATTGAAAAATTATTACGCCAGCGTCAAAGAAATACCGGGCGAAAATTTAATTAAAAGCGATCTGGAATCATCAGGTCTTTTTGCTACCGGCCCGATGAATTTAGGCGGTGAAATAGCTTCTATCGTTAAACCCAGGGCGGGCGTTGGAGAATATAAAGAAATAAAAGAATATATAAAAAATATAATCAAAAATTAAACATGAAACTGATAATCGGGTTGGGTAATCCCGGCTCTAAATATGAAAAAACCCGCCATAATCTCGGCTTCGCCGCGCTGGATTATTTTAAAAATAATAATGCCGGCTTTTCTGATTGGCGTGAAGATAAAAAATTTAATGCCTTATTGAGCGAGAGCTCAATAGGAAGCGAAGAAAAGATAATTTTAGCCAAACCCCAAACCTTCATGAACCTTTCCGGCCAAACCGTTCGCACTCTGGCGGATTTTTATAAGATGTCAGCTGCCGATATTTGGATTATTCATGATGACATGGCCTTGCCTCTCGGCACATTGAGAATTTCACAAAATTCCAGCGCCGGCGGCCATAACGGCGTGGAATCAATTATTAAAAATCTGGGCACCAAAGATTTTGTCCGCTTCCGCCTCGGCATCCATCCCATCGGCCAAACATTTTTAGCCTGCGTTTTTAAACGCCTCATCTCCACACAGAAGTTCGTTCTGCAAAAATTTGCTAAAAACGAACTGGCTGCTATCGAAGCTGCCCAACAAAAAACCGCCGAAGCTTTGTCAGCGGCCCTTGGCGATGGCCTCCCCGCAGCGATGAATAAATTCAATTAAAAAATCAGCCCATTATAATCCTGTCTAACCGCCCAATTATTTAAATAATTGGGCGGTTTTTTATCGTAAATTAAAACGCCCATTATCCTACCTGCAAACTTAGGGACCAGCTCCACAAGGAAGCCATCCCTAACGTTGAAGGCTACTACCTAAACGTTAGGAGGGATTGTTTAGGCCTCGCCATTTACAGATAGGAGAATGAGCACTATCTATTACAGAATCTTGATATAATACTATATTATATATCAGTTAATGCTGTCAAGCTAGAAAATAAATATGTTTCTGGAAATAAAATTACCCGGCGCGTCTGATTATTGTTGTAATCATCAGCGCCGGGTAAAATTTTCTTTACCTCCTTTCCTATCGTTTTTCTAAGACAATGAGTTTTTGTTGATGTGTTGGCCCGACAAAATATTCGGTGATTTTGTGTTTATACGATCTCATTAAAAATTCAAGCGACTCAACCACCTCGCCGAGAATTCGTTTTCCATCTTTGTAAACAATCAGGCAATTTCTATAAGGACAACATTCCAATGCCTTAAGCTCGGCGAGTGATTTGCCGGATTTTATGGCCTCCACAAAGATCCAATTCCAGGCGCCGCTGTCGCCTGCTTCAACATTATCAACAAAAAGCCAGCCAAGATCCAATCCCTTCAGGGCTGTTTCCAAATCAAGTTTTCCTTCTTCTCCGCCCGACTTCAAATATTCGGGCAAGAAATGCAACAAATTCTTCAAAGAAAGATTTTTATCAACATATAAATCTGCCATAACTAACCTCCTTATTAAGAATTAAAAAATCC
>CAZNNV010000014.1:0-8609 GCA_964574515.1 uncultured Candidatus Saccharibacteria bacterium | reverse complement strand
CATACCAGATAACACTGCCGCAGAAACCTTAAAATAGCAGAAACCACATTCAAGTTTTCCTTTTGTATATATAACATTTCCATGACGGCAGCATGGACAGAGGTAACCGACCCCTTGAACCATTGCTTTAATGTCATCAACTGAGAAATAACCCATCACAGAATCACCTCCTATTCCTAGTATTTTTATTTTAAAGAAGCTTTCTATTATCCCTGATTAATAATTCATTATTCATAATTATATCGGATTTGTCTAGCCCAGTTAGAGATTATTAACAAAAAACTATAATGCCCCAAACAAAGCCGCAGGCGGATTCGCTTTCTTATCAGGCCTACCTTAAACTCGGTTAAATCTCTAACGGGGTCCCGCCGTTTGGCGGAAATTTAAAAAAATGTTAAAGTGAATTGATGCACAAACACGCTCCCTATTTTCACGCCTTCAATCTATTTAATGAAAAAATCGGGCCCATGAGATATAAAAAACTGCTGGGCTTTTTTGGCGATTTAAAAAACGCCTGGGAAAATGGCGGCACGGAAGATTTTGTCAAAGCCGGCTTAGAAGAAGAGCTGGCACGGGAAATTGACATCCGCCGGCCACAAATCAATCTAGAACAAGAACTGGCTAATTTAGCCAAAGAAAAAATAGAAATTTTAACAATTTTGGACGACAACTATCCCCGGCTCCTGAAGGAAATCCACGATCCACCGCATATCCTATATATGAAAGGCTATCTAGCGCCGGAAGACGAATTCTCCCTGGGTGTGGTCGGCACCCGCATGCTGTCGCTTTATGGCCGGCAAGTCGCTTCGCAAATTTGCGCTGACTTAGCCCGCACCGGTTTGACAATTGTTTCCGGCCTGGCACAAGGCATTGATACGCTGGCCCATTTGGCCGCCGCGCAAAACCATAGCCGCACCATTGCCGTCATCGGCGGCGGCCTGGATAACCAGACAGTTTTTCCACCGCAGAACCGCGCTTTGGTTGATAAAATTATTCTCAACGGCGCCGTGCTGTCCGAATACCCCATCGCCACCCCATCACTGAAACATCATTTTCCGGCGCGCAACCGGATTATCAGCGGCCTGTCTCTCGGCACGTTGGTGATTGAAGCGCCGCAAAAATCAGGCGCGCTGATTACCGCCAACCACGCGCTCTCCCAAAATCGCGAGGTCTTCGCCATCCCCGGCTCAATTTATTCGCCAAATTCTTTGGGACCGAACAATCTAATAAAAATGGGTGCCAAGCTCGTTATCAGCGCCCAAGATATATTGGATGAGTTGAATTTAAAAAACCTGGCCCAGGCTGTCAGTGCGCGGCAAATTATCGCCGACTCGCCCCAGGAAGAATTAATCCTGAATATCCTGTCTCAAGAACCAATCCATGTTGACAAAATCATGAGAGACACTAAACTAGACGCAGCCGCCGCCAATACCACGCTGGTACTGATGGAAATGAAAGGCAAAGTGAAAAATTTGGGCGGCATGCAATATGTATTAGCCCGTTAAAAACACAAAACATGTAACAAAAAAAGAAGATTGTTATATGTTATGTGTTATATGAAATTAGTAATCGTTGAATCTCCAACTAAAGCCCGAACTATCCAGCGCTTTCTGCCGGCCGGCTTTGTCGTGAAATCATCCTATGGCCATGTGCGCGATTTGCCTAAAGGCAAATTAGGCGTGGATACGGCAAATGATTTCGAGCCGAGTTATGTGGTGCCGATCATCGCTAAAAAACGCCTGCAAGAAATCAAAAAAATTCTGCCTAAAGCGGAAAAAGTCATTCTGGCTTCCGACGAAGACCGCGAAGGCGAAGCCATTGCCTGGCATCTGATTCAGGCGCTAAAGTTAAGCGACCCTAAAAAAATTGAACGCATTGTCTTTCATGAAATTACTAAAAGCGCAATTGAAAACGCACTGAAAAATCCGCGCGAACTCGATATGAGCTTAGTCGATGCCCAGCAGGCGCGGCGCATTCTAGACCGCCTGGTCGGCTATGGACTTTCGCCTTTTTTATGGAAAAAAGTTGCCAAAGGGCTTTCTGCCGGCCGCGTCCAATCGGTCGCTGTGCGCCTCATTGTGGAGCGTGAACGGGAAATCCAAAAATTTAAAAGTGAAGAATATTGGACAATCGAAGCGTTACTAGCACAACAGCCAAAAACCGCCGGCCAACAGCCGATAGAATTCACTGCTTCACTCATCAAGCAAAATGACAAGTCTATTTCTAAGCTAGGCATTAAAACCGAAACGGAAGCAAAAAAAATATTAGACGATCTCAATGGCGCTGAATATCAGGTTGCCGATATTATCCAAAAAGAAACCCGCAAGCATCCCGCACCGCCTTTTACCACCAGCACCCTTCAGCAGCAAGCAGCCAATAAATTTGGCTTTTCCGCCAAACAAACTATGCAAATCGCCCAACAGCTTTATGAAGGCGTTGAAATTGGCGGCGTCGGTTCAACCGGCTTAATCACCTATATGCGCACCGATTCGGTCAATTTAGCCGCCGAAGCATTAAATCAAATCAAAAATTATATTACGGATAATTTTGGCCCAAAATACCTGGAAGCGCGATTTTTTAAAACTAAATCCAAGGGCGCCCAGGAAGCCCACGAAGCCATCCGGCCAACCGACGCTAGCAATGAACCCGATAAAATAAAAGAATATTTAACGCCTCAACAATTCAAATTATACGATCTAATTTGGCGCCGGACCATTGCCTGCCAGATGGCGCCGGCTATTTTAGCCGCCACCTCTGTCGATATCGCGGCCAAACAATATATTTTCCGCGCCACCGGCAGCCAAATAAAATTTGACGGTTATCTGAAAATTTATAACGGTAAAATCCAAGAAACAATCCTGCCGCCGCTAAGCATCAAAGAATATTTAGAATTGATTAAATTATCGCCTAATCAGCATTTTACCCAACCGCCGCCCCGCTACGGCGAAGCCGCTTTAATAAAAATACTGGAAGAATATGGCATCGGCCGGCCATCCACCTACGCACCGACAATTTCCACTATCCAAGACCGCAATTATACTCAAAAAGATGACAATAAAAAATTCTTCCCGACAGAAATCGGTTTTTTGGTCAGTGATCTCTTGGTCAAGCATTTTCCTCAAATCGTTGATTACCAGTTTACTGCCGCGATGGAAGAAGATCTGGACACAATTGCCGAAGGCAAAAAAGATTGGGTGCCGATGATGAAAAACTTCTACGGTCCTTTTAAGGAAAATCTGGATAAAAAATATGATGAAGTTGAAACCACTAAACCCGAACCGGAAAAGACCGATAAAATTTGCCCGACTTGCGGCGCGCCATTGCTTATCCGCACCAGCCGTTTTGGCAAATTCTATGCTTGTTCCGCTTTTCCTAAATGCCGCTACACAGAAAATATCAAAGACGCTAAAGATGAACTGAATATCCATTGCCCTAAATGTCTGGCCGGCCAGGTAGTGGCCAGACGCACTAAACGCAAAAAGATTTTTTATGGCTGTTCGCGTTATCCGGAATGCGATTTCGCTTCCTGGGATAAGCCAATCGGACAAAAATGTCCGGAATGTGGCGCGCCGCTGGTAGAAAAAAAAGGTAAAATTATTTGCTCAAACAAAGAGTGCAAATATAAGGAAAAAAGTTAAAAAATGGCCGGGCTTTGCCTGACCATTTTTTATTTACAAAATCGGCTGGATATCCTATAATAATCCATCATGACCGCCAAAATAATTTTGCAAAAAATTATAGATAACTGCCAAAAGAATAATCCCAATTGCAACATTGAGCTTATTCAGGATGCTTATGATTTTGCCGCCCAGGCCCACCAGGGCCAAAAACGAGTTTCGGGCGAGGATTATATCTTTCATCTTTTAGCCACGGCTGAGACATTGGCTAATCTACATGTTGATTCCAAAACAATCGCCGCGGCCCTGCTGCATGATGTTCTTGACGATTGCAGTATCAGCAAAAAAGAACTGGAGAAAAAATTTGGCAAAGAAATCGCCTTTCTAGTTGAAGGCGTCACAAAAATAGACAAGCTCCACTACCACGGAGTGCAGCGAGCAGTAGAAAATCTGCGCAAAATGTTTTTAGCCATCGCTCAAGATATCCGCGTCATTCTGATAAAACTAGCTGACCGGCTGCACAATATGCGCACGCTATCGGTCATGCCGCCGGAAAAACAACAGCGCATCGCCTTAGAAACAATGGAAGTTTTTGCGCCACTGGCGGACCGGCTCGGTATCGGACAAATCAAAGGTGAACTCCAAGATCTATGTTTTAGTTATTTAATGCCCGGCGAATATAATTGGTTGAAAAAACAAGTGAAAGAAAGATATGAAGAACGGGAACGATATTTAGAAAAAATTATTCCTCTCATTAAAAAAAATTTAGCCAAAGAAAATATCAGCTTATTAAAAATAAATTACCGCGCCAAACATTATTGGAGTTTATACCAAAAACTGCAGCGCCATGAAATGAACCTAAATAGAATCTATGATTTAGTGGCTCTACGGATCGTCGTTGAAACAATTGAGGATTGCTATGCCGTTCTAGGCATTATCCATAAATTATGGCGGCCACTGCCCGGCCGCATTAAGGATTACATCGCCCTGCCTAAACCCAATGGCTATCAATCATTGCACACGACTGTTTTTTGCCAGGGCGGTAAAATAACCGAAATTCAAATTCGTACCGCCAAAATGGAAGAAGAGGCCGAACGCGGTATCGCCGCCCATTGGTATTATAGTGAAAAAAAAGGATTGCGCGCCGCCCTGAAACGCATCCTGATGCCCGCGCCGGAAAAAGAATTAACTTGGATAAAACAACTGCAGGAATGGCAAAAAGAAATTAAAGGCCCGCCTGACGAATTCTTTCAATCCCTCAAAATTGATTTTTTTAAAGACCGAATTTTCGTTTTTACGCCTAGAGGCGACGTCATTAATCTGCCGGACGGCGCCACGCCGATTGATTTCGCTTATAACATCCATTCAGAAATCGGCCACCACTGCCAAGGCGCTTTAGTTGATGACAAATTAGTTTCACTAGATACGCCGCTGACCAACGGCCAAGTGGTAGAAATTATTACCAACAAGCTCCAGAAACCATCCCGTGATTGGCTGAAATTCGCTAAAACCAATCTGGCTAAAAGCCGCGTCAAACAATGGCTGGCTAGGTATGCGGCCGAACCGATTACGGAAACAGAAATAAAAAAAGAGGTTCCCAAACCAGCCGAGGCGCCGAAAATTTTAGCCAAATCACCAAGCCAAAAATTTATCATTGAAGTGGAAGGCGATTATAAAATTCCGACTGCTCTCGCCAAATGCTGCCAGCCCCAGCCCGGCGATCCGGTTAAAGGTTATATTACCCTTAATCAAAAAATCACCGTTCATCGCGCCGATTGTTCTAATTTGTCGCGCCTTAAAGATCAAAAACGCTTTGTCCATGTCGCCTGGAAAGAACCCTGCTAGAAATTATTGCTTATTTTTATTTTTATAAATAAATTAAAACGCCGTATAAAATATACGGCGCCAAAAGAATCTCTGATAACTTCTAACGGAGTCAATAGTCCATAAAAACTTTCTTTAAAATATCGTCCAGGTCATCCTTGTTTTCAAACTCAATCAAAATTTTGCCGCCGACACCGGCTTTTTTTATTTGCACTTTTTTACCCAGATACATTTCCAGTTTTTTAGAGATTTTTTTTATCTCCGGGTCAAAAGCCACCCGCCGCCGGTGCGCCGGCACATAAACTTCGCGCACCCGCTCCTCAACTTGCCGCACCGTCAACTTATTCTGCAGTGCTTCATTATAAAGCGCTAACGCCGCAGCCGGATTTTTAACACCGGCGATGCCGCGGGCGTGGCCCTCGGAAATCCGGCCGGCCGCCAAACCCTGCTGGATTGGTTCCGGCAAATTAAGCAAGCGCAATGTGTTCGAAACGACTTCGCGGCTCTTGCCGATTTTTTGGGAAATTTCTTCGTGGGTCAAATCAAAATCTTCGGCTAATTTTTTAAAAGCCTTGGCCCGCTCCAGCGCGTTCAAATCTGCCCGCTGAATATTTTCAATCAACGCAAATTCTAATTTTTGCTGTTCGGTGGAATCACGGACAATTGCTGGAATTGTCGGCAAACCGGCTAATTTCGCCGCCTCCAGCCGGCGATGGCCGGCGATTAATTGATACTCAACGTCTTGCCCGCGTGGCGTGTCTTTTACATCTTTAGTGACGATAATCGGTTGTAAAATTCCATGCTGACGGACGGAATTAGCTAAGTCCCTAAGCGCCAGCGTTTCCATTTCCACCCGCGGCTGGTGCGGGTTAGGTTTTATTTTACCAACTTCGATATAAAAAATACTCTCTTTGCGGTCACGCAAAGGTTGGGATAATTTAGGATATTCCACTTCCGTGGCTTTTTGTTTTGGAGGAATCAGCGAAGCCAGTCCTCGGCCAAGTTTATTCACCCCGTTAGAAATTCCATTATTATTACCTCTCATCATAATTTTTGTACGCCCGTTTAAAAACTAATATTTCTAACGGGGTTCATAAAAATTTAAAGTTTATTATTATATATTGTCTATTTTTATTATCTCTTCTGCCAGTTGCCGATAAGACCGGCCGCCAGCTGAAGCTGGGTTATGCTGGAGAACAGTTTTGCCGAAACTCGGCGCTTCGGCTAGAGAAACACAACGGGGAATAACCGAATCAAAAACCCGCCCCGGAAAATGCAACCGAATTTCTTTTGCTACCTGGCGCGATAATTTATTGCGCTTATCAAACATGGTCAAAAGCGCGCCTTTAATCTGCAAATCACGGCCCAAATTATCCTGAATCAAACCGACGGTCCTAATTAACTGGCCCAAACCTTCCAAAGCATAATATTCGCATTGCACCGGCACTAAGACTTCATCCGCCGCAGTTAAGCCATTGATAGTCAGCAAACCCAGGCTGGGCGGACAATCAACCAAAATATAATCATAATTAGTGCGGACGCGGTGTAGAATTTTATATAACTGGAACTCCCGCTCCGGCACGCTGACTAATTCAATCGCCGCGCCGGCTAAATCGCTGGATGAGGGCATAATATCATAACCGAATAAATTAGTCCGCCGGATTATCTCCTCGGGAAAATGTTCGCCGGTAAAAGTATGATAGAGATTTTTTTCCAAATTTTCCGGCTCAAAACCCAGACCGCTGGTCGCGTTGGCCTGCGGATCCAAATCAACCAACAGCACATACTTGCCCAAAGCAGCCAAATAAGCCGCCAGATTAGTCGCGGTTGTCGTTTTGCCGGTGCCGCCTTTTTGGTTGACAACGCTGATTATCTTCGCCATATTTTTATTCTACACTAAAACCCCAAAATTGACAAAAGGGGATTTAAAAAGTTAAAATTATTTTAAATTTAGCGAAATGCCGCGGTGGCGGAACTGGCAGACGCGCTGGACTCAAAATCCAGTAATGGCAACATTGTGAGGGTTCAACTCCCTCCCGCGGCACCAAAAAACCAAACACTACTATTGTGTTCGGTTTTTTTATATTGATTCCGTAACATTTTTTCACGATCGTGAAAAAATGTTACCAAGTCATAATACCCGCTCCTCCGTTTTTTTCGCGCTAAAAAACTTATTAAAAACCGTAAAACAAATCCAACCGCTAAAAATTCCCAAAATCGCACCAACTAAAATATCCGCTGGATAATGGATGCCGACAAAAACCCGCGCCAAACTGATTAAAGCGGCGCCAACACCAAGCCAAATCCCCCATTTTTTATGATACAGATAAACCGCCGCGGCTAAGGCAAAAAAGAAAGCTGCATGGCCCGAAGGAAAAGAGCCGGTGTTTTCATGAGTGATTAAAGAGATTATTTGGTGGCTAATAAACGGCCTCGGCCGGAACCACAGCCAGCGGATAATTTCCACTAAGACCAAGCGCGCCAATACTATTGATGCCAAAATAACACTCAACGCCAGTAATTTTTTCCGCCAGGCCCAGTCCTTTTGCCATAAAAAAAATATCAAAACTGCCGCCCCCAAAATATATTGGAGATAACTGGCAAAAAATATACCGACCGCGTCCAAACAAGAAAATCGGCCGGCCCAGTTATTCAATTGCTGAAATAAAAAATAATCCATTTAAATAGCCAGAATTTCATTTAATTTTTTCGGGCTGACCGGCCCGATACGGATGATTTTCGGATGCTCGCCAGTGAGATCCAGCACCGTTGACGGCTGGGAAAATTTTAAATCGCCGGCGTCCAGAATCAAATCCGGCTTGACTAAACTATTTTCAAAATATTTTATCACTTCGCCGATTTTGGTCGTCGCCTGTTCGCCGGAAATATTCGCCGAAGTTGCGACATAGGGCCGGCCCATATTTTCACTCAAAAATTGGATTAATTTATAATCCGGTATTCTAAGACCGATCGTCCGGCCGCCGGCCGTCAAATTCTCCGGCAATTTATATTTTTTTAATAGAATCACGGTGACGGCACCCGGAAAAACAATATTGAGCGCCCGCTCCAGCCGCTTATCCACGATGGCCACTCGCTTGGCCATAATCAAATCACGGACAACAATTGAAACCGGCTTTTTAACATCGCGTTTTTTCAGCCGAAAAATTT
>CAZNNV010000013.1:3057-12421 GCA_964574515.1 uncultured Candidatus Saccharibacteria bacterium | reverse complement strand
TGAAACGCACGGCGTCTGGGTGGCGCTTATCGCTGTATTTTTCATCAACGCGATAAGTCGTGACTTCCACAATTTTTAGCCTTTCGTCTTTTGAGCCAGTTTTTATTCCGACTGTCCCAAACTTATTTTCATAAATATTATTTGGGAAAACCTGCTGGATTTGTTCGGGCAGGGAGTTAGTGCAGATATCCCAATCTTTGGGTTCGCGACCAAGTAAAAAATCCCGCACGCAGCCGCCGACAATATAAGCCTCAAAGCCCGCTTGATTTAATTTGTCTATGATATTTTTTATTTCTTTTGGGAGTTTCATGCGATTTTTTCTTCCTTTTTATATTATACTAAAAAATTCTTTTTTGCAATTTGGTAAAATTTATGTTATGGTAATTTTGCAAACTTTAGTGCCCGTAGCTCAATAAATAAAGTATTTGGCGGAGTTTATCCCGCTCATAGTGTGCCCGTAGCTCAATTGGATAGAGTGTGTGGCTTCGAACCACAAGGTTGCAGGTTCGAGTCCTGCCGGGCACACCATGAGCAGGAAACCAAGGGGTTGGGGGTTCGAGTCCCTCCGGGCACACTATGAACTGAAACTGAGGGCTATTTAGTGAAGTTAAAAAACGAAATTGATTTTTATAAAAAAAATGTTAGAATAGAAAAATATGGTGGACGTAGCTCAATGGCGGAGCGCTCGGTTGTGGTCCGAGTGGTTATGGGTTCGAGTCCCATCGTCCACCCCGTTATAAATTATTGTTTAACCTATAGGTTAAACAATAATAGTCTGCCGCTAGAATCTTGCTTTGACATAAAATAATTATTCAATAATTTCTAACGGGGTCCACCCCAAAATTTTAAAAACCCCCTAGGGGGTTTTTAAAATAAAGGGTGTTAAAATTCTGTATTTTGACGGTACTCGGACGATATACCCTATAGCTGCAGGGCGCATCGTTCTCATTTGTCAAAATAAGTTCCACAGTGAACAATCTTTGCTTTTATTTTTTGAAAAAATGTGTTAAATTTAAAATATGAAAATTCTCATTGCTTATTATTCCCGTACTAAGAATACTGAAAGAATTGCCCTGGCGATTAAGGAAAATTTTATTAAGGCAGTTTCTGATTCTATTAAGGCAAATAAAATTGCCTTATTGCCTCAATGTCACATTGAGGCAATCTTGGATACTAAAAATCGCATCGGCATTATTGGCTATTTATTTGCGGGCCGCGATGCAGTGAAAAAAAAGCTAACTAAGCTTAAACCGTTAAAATTCAATCCAACGGATTATGATTTGGTAATTATTGGCACGCCGATTTGGGCTTATAATGTTTCGGTTCCCGTGAAAACATATCTAATGCAGAATTCTGGTAAGTTCAAGAATGTCGCTTTTTTCTGCACACAAGGCGGCAAGGGTGCGGAAAAAGCGTTTGAGGAAATGGAAAATGATTGTGGAAATAAGCCAATAGCAACTGTAAAATTCTTAACTAAGGATGTTGCTAGAAATAATTTTAAAAATGATCTAGAAAAATTTATTTCAGAAATAAGTAATTTTGTTTGTGATGGAACAAAATTGTGAAAATTAGTTCCACGAATGGCCCTTGTAGCTCAATGGATAGAGCTGCACCGTCCTAAGGTGAAAATGTAGGTTCGATTCCTACCAAGGGCACAAAATTAAATTTGACCAAAGGTTAAAATTTTTATAGAATAATGAAACATCAAGGGCCCGTGGTATAGCGGTAACACAGATCCATGGCATGGATCGGTCGGGGGTTCGATTCCCCCCGGGTCCACAAATTTATTTAAAACCCCGCAGTTGCAGGGTTTTAAATTTGTCTAATGGTGATTAATTTGTTAGATTTAAAATGTGTAATATGTATGATGATTTATTGAAATAACTATGGAAGTCGTAAAAACGAAAATAATTTCTTCGAAAGGCAATCTCGCGGCGGCGATTCGTTATTCCGAGAAGAAAACGGATAAACTGGCTATTCTTTGTCCTGGTTATCTCGATTCAAAAGATTATAAACATTTAATTAGCTTGGCAGAGGTATTAAGTGAACGAGGATATACTGTTGTGAGATTTGAACCGACGGGGACATGGGAAAGCGAAGGCAATATTTCCGAATATACAACAACACAATATTTAAAGGATATTAAAAATGTTCTTGAATATATGCTTGGTCAGGCAAATTATAAACACGTTTTGCTTGGTGGCCATAGCCGCGGCGGGCAGGTCTCAATTCTCTATACGGCAAGAGATTCAAAAGTTTCTATGGTGTTGGGTATTATGCCTTCATCCGGTCCTATTACGGGACAAAGGCGGGAAGATTGGGAAAAAGCCGGCATAAGCGTTGCTCAAAGAGATTTGCCCGACGATAAAGATAAAAAGAGGGAGTTTCGAGTTTCGTTTTCGCACGCCTTAGACAGAGATCAATATAATGCTGTCGAAGACGTAAAAAAAATTAAAGTGCCCATTATTTTAATCGCGGGGGAGTTGGATAAAATGGTACCTCCTGATGGAATTAGAAAGATTTTTGACAGTGCCAATGAACCAAAAAAATTCATTGTCATTCCCGGTATCGGCCATGACTATCGTTTTAATGATGATGAAATAAAAATTGTGAATCAACATATACTTGATCAATTGGATAATTTGTTAAATTAAAAATACTGGAAGAGTGGCTGAGAGGCCGAAGGCGCCGCACTCGTCCCGAACAAAGCGGTGGGATGGCTGAGAGGCCGAAAGCGCCGCACTCGAAATGCGGTATACCTGAAAGGGTATCGTGAGTTCGAATCTCACTCCCACCGCTTTGAACGGGATTGCAATTTCTAGTCAAAATAAATTTTGAAGAAATTGGGAAAAATGCTATATGTTTGATGATATCGGGATGACTTCCACTTCTTCCGCCAGCAAAAAAATTTATGTATCAATATCTCGTTATTCTCGGCGCGGCGGTTAATCTTATTGGCACCTCTTTTTATATCCGCCGGACCCTGCGCGGCCAGAATAAACCGAATCGGGTCACCTATCTTTTATGGTCAGCCGCGCCAATGATTGCAACCGGCGCTGGTTTGTCGGCTGGCGCTGGCTGGGCCACTTTGCCGGTTTTTGCGTCTGGTTTTATACCTTTTTTAGTATTCTTAGCTTCTTTTTATAACCCTCAAGCCTATTGGAAACTTAGCGCCCTGGACTATGTTTGCGGCGCGTTTTCTGTTGTATCTCTAATCCTTTGGATGATTGTTAAAGAGCCTAATGCCGCAATTGCTTTAGCTATTATCAGCGACGGATTGGCTGGTATGCCGACTTTAATCAAGTCGTGGAAATTTCCGGAAACCGAATCCGCTAGCGGCTATTTAGCCGCTATTTTTTCCGCGGGAACTAGTTTTGCCGCGATAAAAAGGTGGAATTTTTCCGAGCTGGCTTTTCCAATATATTTAATTGCCATGTGTTCGGCTATTTCTTTTGCGGTTTTGCACAGAAAGATTCTAAAATATTTCTCACGGACTGATGGCGCGCTATTGTAATTTTTAATCGGTCAGAGTATTCTAATATTTATATTGGCACTTTTTGGTCAGATTAAATTAAAAGAGACGTTCTTTAATTATAAAAATAAAGGAGGGAGGTAGAAGATGAGAAAGATCGGGTTTTTTTTACTGTTTTTACTGATTGTTATGGCGCTGGTCGGCTCAGCAAAAGTTTTTGCCGGGGGAGGAATAATGTTTACATGGGAGCCACCCACGACGCACGGGGATGGAACTCCGGAAACCAACCTGGCGGGCTATAAGTTGTATTGGGGGAGTGCTTCACGATTTTACACAAAGTCGATGACCGCAACTTATTGCCGGGCTTGCCCTTCGCCTAGCTCGACAATTGTTGAAAGAGAGTGCGTTGCTTTCCAACCGGGTACTTATTATGTCGCTGCAACCGCTCTTGATACAGATGGTAGGGAAAGTGGTTATTCAAACGAAGTCATCGTGACCATTCCCGCGGCCGTTAATCCCTTGGGAAACTGCGCGCTGGCTCCGTTAAGCACTCTTTGCCGGGTTGATGGGTACGATCTAATCTTTTTGAATAAGAACTTCGGCAAAACGATTTTGGGACCGGCCTGCACGGAAACCAATTATGCCATCTGGAAGACTATTCAGAGCGCGGACGTCAACAACGACGGCATCATTGATGGTGTGGACAAAGGAATTGTGTCGGCCAATTTTGGCCAGACGCGCTCACCCTGCCCATAGATAGTCCTTGGATTTATTTCTTTCTTAAAACAACAAAGGGCCGATGACTTCAAAGTCACCAGCCCTCTTTTTTTAGGACATCGATTTATTCTAATCGGCCAATACTTTCCTGATTTTTTTTGGCCAGAGAGCCTGTTTGTTGACTTCGGGATTGTCCGAAATCCAGTCGATCTGAACTATAACCGGATTTTTAAAGGTAAATTCCACAGAACGAGTTTTATTTATTAATTTGAATTTGAACGTGCCTAAATAAAATTGTTCCCCGATGAGCCAATAGTCATAACGAAATGGCCATACCTGAAGAATTTTTATTTTACCTTTTTCTTTAGTCACGTTCTTCAGCCAGTTCTGCCTGGGCCGGTATTCAACAAACTGCAGGGCATTGGCATCATATTCCAGCAGAAACTCGCACGATAGTATGGGATTAGCTGTTGATTTATCAGCCAAAATATTTAATAATAAGTATTCCTCCTCCTTGCTGATATCAGCAGTGATTGTTAAAGTGCTGTTATTTTGGTTAACCTTTTCGGCGTCGGCTTGACTAACCCATCCTAAGTTTGCTAAGAATAGTAAAAGCAAAACAACTTCTCTACCCCCCCGTTTCATATTCGCCACCTCCTTTTTTAATCTTTTTTCATTATAGCACTATAAATTATAAATAAAAGTAAAGAGAAAATAATTAATGCATTTATGTCTTTTAGATTCATCCTTAAAACAATTATAATTTTTATTGGTTTAATTTTTTGTCTGCCAGTGGTTGCTTTAGCCGCTGAAGTCAGAATTAATCCTGCAGTCACCACAGTTGCTGTGGATTCTCAAGTTGCAGTTTCTGTTGATATTGATAATGTTGAGAATCTTTTTGCTGTTTCTTTTGACTTATTTTTTGATCCGGCGATTTTAGAGTTTATTTCGGCGGAGGAAGGAGGGTTTTTTAATGAAAGCGGAGCCATTACTACTTTTCTCGTTGATAACAGTCAACCCGGTGACTTGCTTGTATATTATGAAAGGACCGATGGCGTCCCTTCAGAGGTTAGTGGTAGCGGAATTATAATGACCTTTAATTTCCATTCTTTAGCCGCTGGCTCTTCTGAATTAATCTTTGGAAATAATTTTCTGTATAATGAAACTCCGGCTGATTGGTTTGGCGGTACCATAACCGTAGAAACCTCCCAGCCTGCACCCGACACAACCTCACCCGTTACTCCTTCTGATTTAACAGCTATAGCCGTTTCTGCTTCGCAAATAGACCTCTCCTGGTCTATTCCCGAAGATCCAGAAACAGCAGGCCAAATTACATCCGGTTTGGCCGGTTACAGGGTTTATCGTGACGGGACAGAAATTGCCACCACCACCGATCTTTTCTATTCCGACATCGGTTTGACCGCATCCACCACTTATTCTTATACTATTACTATTTTTGCTTTTGATTCAGCAGAAAATGAATCAGACCAATCAGAACCGGTTTCAGTTGCCACCTTAGCAGAAATTATCCCGGCAACGGTTAGTATTTTACCGGCCAGCACCACAGTTGCCGTCGGTTCGCAGGTTACAGTTGCTGTTGATATTGATAATGTTGAGGATCTCATTGGCGCATCTTTTGACTTATTTTTTGATCCGGCGATTTTGAATTTTGATTCTTTCCAAGACGAAGCAGGAGCTTGCTTAGTTTCTGCCGATAGCGGCGACTTGGTTGTCGGTTGCTTTTGGGAAGAGGAAATTAGCGGCAGTAGCACTCTGTTGGCCCTGACTTTTAATACGTTATCAGTTGGAACCTCTTCGTTGGTCTTTGTCGCAAATGATGATGCTCTTATTAATATTAATTGGGAGCTAATTTTTACCGTTTGGGACGATGGCGAAATTATAGTATCAGAATTATCTTCTGCCCCCGACACAACCTCACCCGTTACTCCTTCTGATTTAACAGCTATAGCCGTTTCTGCTTCGCAAATAGACCTCTCCTGGTCTATTCCCGAAGATCCAGAAACAGCAGGCCAAATTACATCCGGTTTGGCCGGTTACAGGGTTTATCGTGACGGGACAGAAATTGCCACCACCACCGATCTTTTCTATTCCGACATCGGTTTGACCGCATCCACCACTTATTCTTATACTATTACTATTTTTGCTTTTGATTCAGCAGAAAATGAATCAGACCAATCAGAACCGGTTTCAGTTGCCACCTTAGCAGAAATTATCCCGGCAACGGTTAGTATTTTACCGGCCAGCACCACAGTTGTCGTCGGTTTGCAGGTTACGGTTTCTATTGATATTGATAATGTTGAGGATCTTTTCGCTGTTGCCTTTGATTTGGTTTTTGATTCCGATATT
Source organism: uncultured Candidatus Saccharibacteria bacterium (assembly GCA_964574515.1). Taxonomy (GTDB): domain Bacteria; phylum Patescibacteriota; class Minisyncoccia; order Portnoybacterales; family GWB1-42-6; genus CAZNNV01. The sequence goes on along the minus strand of CAZNNV010000013.1, from coordinate 5,865 downwards.
TTAAGTTTTGTTTCAGCTCAAAAAGGAACTTTTTTAGAGCAAGATGGTTTCGCGACTGACTTATCCGCGAGTTTTCTTCGCGATCCCCAAGAAAATATTATTGATCCGGGAAGATTAATTGTCGGTTATTCCAGGCTGGCCGGTCAAGGCGGTTCAATTGGCGCAAGCGGTAGCGGAAATCTAATGACTTTAACTTTCGAAGCCGTCGCCACCGGTACTTCTTCATTGGCCTTTCAAAAAACGCATTTTTTTAATTCTAGTCTTGATGAGATTCTTACTAATTGGAATAATGGTTTGGTTGAAGCGGGAACGCCTTCTGAATGCGCTTCATTTGTTTATACCGGCTGGAGCAGCTGCCAGGCGAATAATACGCAGGCAAGGACAGTCGTTTCATCTCTGCCGTGTGGTTGCTTTGGTGGCAGTCCGGTTCTTTCTCAATCCTGCGTTTATATACCGCCATCAGCAGTTTATCCTATGGGAGATACGATAAACATATTGCCGCCGGAATTATCTGTTTCAAACGTGTCAGTAAAAAATACAGAAACTACAGAAAATAATATAATAATTTATTGGACGACGAGTTATCCGGCCAGCAGCCAAGTGGTCTATAGCAAAGATGGGGAATCGCATGCACTCGATGTTGATGATGAGAAATTTGGATATGCCAGAGCAACGCCTGAATTCGATACTCCGCCGAATGTTAATGGAACCACCACCCATTCAGTAATTATCGAAGATTTAGTTCCTGGGGCAACATATTATTTTCGGACAGTTTCTCGCGGCTCTCTAGCCATGAGCCAGGAATACAGCTTTGTTGCATTATTAAAAACATCAAACATAGAAACAGAAATTAAGGGGGAAGTAATTGAGATGGTGGCGCTAAATGAATCTCAAATTAGCGAGCAGAAAGAGATGCCTCAGGATGAAGGACAAACTAAAGTAGGATTTACCGAAACAATCAAGGAAAATTATTTTGAGAAAAGGGGAGAGCAGCCGTCAGAAGCTGAATTACCGGGGAATAATAGTATTTCAGAAAATGCGCTTGGAGCGGTAGGCTCGCCGAATAACTTAATGGCCACAGCAGGTTTATTTTCCGGTAAAATAAATCAGTCGGTTTTACTAATTTTTTCCGCTGTCGGCATCTTATTATTAATATTAACGATTCTTGTATTGTTTTCAAAAAAATGCAAGAATATAATAAGCAATTTATTTTATAACATAAAAAAATGACAATACTAAAAACCTATTTTAGCAATAAATCAATTATATTAACGACAATATTAATTATTTTTATTTTTCTGCCTGTTTTAGCGCATGGCGCCGACGTGAATATCTCTCCTTCAAGTGTTAACGTTTCTTCCAACACTCAATTTAATGTTTCAATTAATATCAGCAATGTTTCGAATCTTTTTGGATCGGCTTTTGATCTCATATATAATCCCAGTGTTTTAAGTTTCGTTTCGGTCCAAAAAGGGACATTTCTGGAACAAGCCGGCGCGACGACTGATCTTTTAGCCTTGGCGAATCCTCCAGGAGATTTGATTATCGGATATTCAAGGCAAGCCATCGGCGGTATAGCTTCAGGAGTAAACGGTAGCGGAACTTTAATGACAATTACTTTCAGGGCTTTAGCCGCTGGAACTTCCAATTTAACTTTTCAGAATAATTCTCTTTGTGATCCAACAGGCATTGATTGCGTCGTGATTCCTGCAAACTGGACAAACGGCACAGTAACAGTAGCGACTGCTTCTGATTCTACTCCGCCCGCTCCGCCCAGTGGCATCACGATTTATTAAGAGAAGGACTTGGGTGTGCGATAATAAAAATTTAGCGGTTCTTATCATTTAATCTTTGCCATAAAGGAGGAATTTTATGAGTTCAGAGATTTTAGTAAAAGACTACGGCGAACGGCTGGTTGATGTGGAGGCCTATTGTCCCTTAGTTTGGGTCAAAAATCCACCGCAATATTTACGGGAAGGGGTGGCCGAGCGACTTAAGGTAGCCACGGAAAATTTGATAAAGGAAAGGCCGGATTTGACTTTTTGTCTGAATTCCGGCTGGCGCTCAGCGGCCAAACAAGAAGCTCTCTTTTGGGAACAATTCTATCTTTTAGAGAGGAGAAATTCTGCTTGGGTGGCTGAACGAGTGATGAAAGAAGCTAATAAATATGTGGCGCCATCATCCGGTCTTGATGTTTCCGGCCATTTAACCGGCGGCGCTCTGCATTTGATTTTGGCTTTTGTCAAAACAGGCCGCAAAGTGCCGATGGTCTCTTCGAGCCTGACTTTCCAAGAAAATGCCAAAACCTTTCAGTCAAAATTGTCGCGGCATATTCGGGAGAAAAGATGGTTAATGTTTTGTGTTTTGGCTAAGGTCGGCTTCGTCAACGTTGAGCATGAATTCTGGCACTGGAGTTTTGGCGATAGGGTTTGGGCAGAGAAGACAGGCCAGTCGGCGATTTATGGAATCATCGAATCCCTTTATTAATAACTAAAGGGGAGGATCCATAAGAAATTCATTGGCATTCTGGGTTTTTGAACACCGCCGGAATGCCTTTTTTTATTGCTTTCAAGCGAAAAAATTTTACTTTTTCCGCTTTGGCTGATAAGATGAAGGGGAAGATTTGACTATGCAATTTTTATCTGTTATTTTGAACAATCCACAAATAAGCTTAATCGCCCTGATGGCGATAATTTTTATTGCCTGGAATTTAACGTTGCATTGGCAGATTTGGCAGACGAGAAAAAGGATAAAAATGATGTTTAAGGGGACGAAAATAACCGATTTAGAAGGCGTGATTTTTGAACA
>CAZNNV010000013.1:0-3047 GCA_964574515.1 uncultured Candidatus Saccharibacteria bacterium | reverse complement strand
CAGGAATTGAAAAAATTCTGTTTTAGTTTGGAAAAAATGGTGCTCCACAGCATCCAGAAAGTCGGCGTAGTCCGCTTTAATCCATTTCGTGATACCGGCGGCGACCAAAGTTTTTGCGTTTGCCTGTTGGACGCACAGGACAAAGGCCTGGTTATTTCCAGTTTATTTACCCGTGAAGGTGCTAAGGTTTTTACTAAACCGATTGAGGCTGGATTGTCAAAATACCCGCTGACGGAAGAAGAGAAGCGGGCAATGGGGGTGGCGATGGGAAATAAGAATTCAAAATTAAAAAAATAAAACGATAAGTTAATTTAAATCATGGTTGATAAGCATAAAAAATCTGAAAAAGATTTGCAGGTTAGGCCGCCGATCGTGGTTATTCTCGGGCATGTTGACCATGGCAAAACATCAATTCTTGACTGCATCCGTAAAACGAAAGTTGTGGAAAAGGAGTCAGGCGGCATCACCCAGCATGTGGGTGCGTACCAGATAGAACATAATGGTAAAATCATTACCTTCATTGATACGCCGGGCCACGAAGCGTTCTCCGCTATTCGTTCGCGCGGCGCTAAGGTGGCGGATATTGCGGTTCTAGTCGTGGCGGCTGATGACGGCGTTAAGCCGCAAACCAAAGAAGCGATTAATTGTATTTTGCACGAAGATATTCCATTTGTTGTGGCAATCAATAAAATGGATAAGCCGGCCGCTCTGCCGGATAAGGTTAAAAAGGAATTGGCGGAGAATAAGGTTTTAGTGGAAGGATTGGGCGGTGAAGTGCCTTGTGTTTTGGTTTCGGCTAAAACCAGCCTGCAGATAAATGAATTGTTGGAAATGATTTTATTGGTGGCAGAAATGGCAGAAATAAAAAGTGATGGGCAGGCACCAGCAGCCGGTGTCATTATTGAATCGCGGGCCGATGCCCAGCGGGGCGCGACCGCGACGCTCTTAGTTAAAGAGGGGACACTGAGTAGCCATGATGTTCTGGCTTCTGAGTCGGCTTTTGGCGCGATTAAAACGATGGAGGATTTTAGGGGCCGGGTAATCGTTAGTGCCGGGCCAGGCAGTCCGGTGATCGTCACGGGTTTTAACCAGGTGCCGCCGGTTGGTGAAGAATGGCAGGTAATGCCGTCACTTGATGAAGCTAGGCAAAGGGTAGCGACAAAATCAGAACAGGAAAAAGCCAAGCGGGAGCCGGCTGAAGTCTTGGAAATTAAAGAAGGCCAGAAAGTCTTCAATATTATTCTGAAAGCCGATGTTTCCGGATCGCTGGAAGCTATCAGAGAGTCGCTGAAAGCCATACCGCAGGACGAAGTGATTATTAGAATATTAAAAGCGGAAGTCGGCGATGTGTCTGAAAATGATGTTAAGCTGGCCCGTTCGGCCAAGGCGTCAATCTACGGTTTTAGGATTAAAAGTTCGCCGGCGGTTAATTCTTTGGCAGAGCGCGATAATGTTTATATTAAAACCTATGATATAATTTATGAATTAATCCAGGTAGTGCGCGACCGTGCTTCGACTTATTTGCCGTCAGAAATGATTCGTTTGCCCATCGGCCGCTTAAAGGTCTTGGCGACTTTTAAAAATGGCAAGAGCGGTCAAATCGTCGGCGGTCGGGTGGCCAGCGGCCGGATTGAAAGGGGGGTTAAATTCGATATTAAGAGAGCTAGTGAGATTATTGGCAGTGGTAAGGTCAATCAACTGCAGCAGAATAAACAGAATGTTCAAGAAGTTGCTAAGGATAAGGAGTGCGGCATTATGGCCAGCGCGGAAGCGGAAATTGAGAAAAATGATATTTTGGAGTTATTTTTGGAGGAAAGGAAAAAAAGGGAGTTGTAAATTATGGCACACAGAATTGAAAAAATCAGCGAGCTCGTTAAGCACGAAATTGCCAAGATAATTTTTGACGAGGATTTTGGCGCTAAGACGCTGGTTACAGTTTTGGACGCGCGGGTTTCACCGGACGGTTTACACGCCAATGTTATTTACAGCGTTTATCCGACAGCGCAGGGTGATTGGGTGTCTAGAAAGTTAGCTTCGAGTATCTTCGACATTCAGCAATTGCTTAATAAGCGCCTCAATATGCGGCCGGTGCCAAAAATCAGGTTTGTCTGGGATAACACCGAGGAAGAGGGGCAAAAAATTGAGGAAGCGATAGCTAGGGTAAAAGAGGAGGAATAATATGTTCTCGGAAACGTTCAATCAAGCTAAAAATTTAATTCAGCACGCCGGCAAAATTTTAATCGCCAGCCATGCTCATCCTGATCCGGACGCTATCGGCGCCACGCTGGCGGTTAAGCGCATCGCGGAGAATTTAAACAGAGAAGCTGCGCTTTATAATATTGATGGCGTGCCTGATTATTTAAAGTTTCTGCCGGGAGTAGCGGCTATAAAAGAAACAGTTGATTATGACGGTGTTGATTTAATTATCGGCGTGGATTACGGCAGTTTTAACCGTTTGGGGCTGGATGAAGAAAAAATCGCCGGCATACCTTTTTTAACTTTTGACCACCATACGGCCAGCGACCAGCGCGGCTTTCTGATCATTGATGAAAATATTTCTTCAACCTGCGAGATACTTTATCATTTTTTAAATTATTTGGAAATTAAAGTTGACAAAGATTTAGCGACTTGTCTGCTGGCCGGCATTTATGAAGACACCGGCGGTTTCCGTCATTCCAATACCGGTGAAACAACTTTAAAAATTGCCGGTGAATTATTGCTCAAAGGAGCGCCGCTGAATAAAATAGTCAAATATGTCGATCAGAATGATTTGCCCAATGTTTTGAAATTTTGGGCGATGGGTTTAAACAGAACCTATTTTGATGAGCAGGCTGGGGTGGTTTTCTCTTTTATCCCTTATAGTAATTTTTCCGATTCAAGCAAGGAGATCGCCAATTTTTCCGGCTTGCCGCATTTATTGAGCACAGTGCCTGAGGCCAAAATGTCGGCGCTCATGATAGAAAAAGAACCGGGCGTGATAAAAGTTAGCTTGCGCAGCCAACAGGAGAGGGGAGTGGATGTGGCTCGGGTAGCATCATTTTTTGGTG
>CAZNNV010000012.1:6625-12453 GCA_964574515.1 uncultured Candidatus Saccharibacteria bacterium | reverse complement strand
ATTCCTTGTGATATTTCTGGGCAATCTCCGCCGGCTCCACACCCTGGGCTTCAGCCGCCACCACAATCGGCGTGCCATGGCAATCACTGCCCGAAACCATCAAAACATCAGACCCAGCGGCCCGCCAATAACGCGCCAAAACATCCGCACCTAAAAGTGCAGCCACATGTCCCAGATGCAGCGAGCCGTTCGCATACGGCCACGCCACTCCGATAAAGATTCTCTGCCCTGAGCCATTCAGTCCCGAGCTTTTTACCGAAGGGCCTGTCGAAGGGCTGTGATTATCAGTCATAATAAAATTCTACCTTTAAAAACCAAAAAAATCCAGCAAAACTGGAATCAAAACTGCCAAAACGACCACAAACAGCCAAATTGCTTTTTTCATTTAATCCTCCTATTTTAAAGATTTAATAAGAACTATTTTTATCCAAAGATACAAACACTTACAAAATTTTATTTAATAATTTTAAAAGTATTAATTATTAAATCTACCTCATTCGCCCTATCTTCTAATTCGTCCGGTATTGCGCCATTGAAACGAGAACTACTGTAATACACGCCATTAACAATGGCTAAAAGTCTTAATCCATGCATTATTTTCCAAGTTTTTTCATCTAATATATAAATTCCGAAAGAAGGATCAGTAAAATCTTCTTTTCCTTTAATTTTAAATGGGTATGTAAATTCAATATAATAATTACTGTAAAAAACAGATTGATAGGTTCCCTCGTATAATCTTTTCTCTATCTTCACTCCTTTCCAAGCCGGAGGAAATTTGAGCTCAAATCCATATTCTTCGTTACGATATACGTCCCAATTGTTTATATTTTCCTGATTGATAAATTTAAATGTTTTATAAATAGAACCTATTTCATCCCATCTATCTTTTAAATCATCAGGGGCGGCTCCCGAGCTTGGCTCAACCCCATAATATAATCCATTTTTTATTCCTAAAAGAACAACTCCTACTTGTAAATTTTGCCATGTTTCTTTACTTAATATCCCTATGAAAAAACCGACTTCTCCGGGATTCATCTTTTGACTAATTTCTTTTGGATATGTAAATGAGATATAGTGACTTCCTTGTGGTGATTCAGAAGTTTCTATCCTTACCCCTTTCCAAGCCGGAGGAAATTTGAGCTCAAATCCATATTCTTCGTTTGTATATACGTCCCAATTACTTGTATCTTTTTCATTAACGGCTGGCTCCTCTGTTTTTTTAATTAAATTCTGATTAACCAAGTGGTTGATATTATCAATTTCTTTTATGCTTCTCCAAGAAAAAAAGCCAATTGCTCCAACGACTAAAAACCCTAAAAGAGCCAATATGATTTTTAGAGGTTTGTTCTTTATCATATAGTTTTTAGCTTATAAACATCTCCTAATTAGAATGGCAAAAAATCTGTCAAAAAGCAATTTTTATCTAATCTTACCCTCAAAAACCAAAAAATCCAGCTTGTTAAACTGGATTTAATGAAATATAAATTAAATTTAATTCTAGTGATCTAAGATTTTTATTTCCGCTTGATTGCCAGACGAGCTGATTCTTACCTTTCCGCCAATCGGAAAAGTTATTTTAGGATCAGTATGGCCAAAATCAGCTTGGCTGATTATTGGTATATTTAATAGTTCTTTTTTTGATTTAACAATTTTTTCAAGTTTTTCTGGTGATATTCGGCTCTTTTTTTCAAATCGTCCAATTACTATTCCCTTTATTTTTTCTGAACCCGCCTGATGTAATAATGATTGTAAATCCCTATCAAAGATTTCCGCAAAACTCAACTCATCATCTTCTATAAATAAAACGGAATTATCTAAATCGGGAAAAAATTCTGTTCCTTGTAATAAATTAAGGGTACATAGATTTCCGCCAATAATTACTCCTTCGGCTTCGCCTTCATTAATAACTTTTAATCCATCGTTGTCTATAAATTCCCTTTGCTCTTGATTTATATACCACTGGTCATTACTCCATTTTTCAGGCGCTTTTATCTCAAACGACTCTTCCAAAAACAAACATTTTTGGAAATATTCCAAGGTATAATCAAAGCCTAATTTTTCCCCAAAACTGGAGTAATGCGGCCCATAATAAGTTATCAAGCCAGTTTTAGCATATATCGCATTCGATAAAGCCGTAATATCAGAATAACCACAAAATAGTTTTGGATTATTTCTTATTAAATCAAAATCTATATGTTTTAATAACTGGTTTGAATTAAAGCCACCAATCGTGGTTATAATTAATTTAACCGCCGGGTCGGAAAAAGCCTCGTGGATATCGTCAATTCTTGATTTTATCGACGAAGAATTGAACTCGTCAATTTCGCCGGCATTTTTTGAGAAAGTTATATTCAAACCCAATTGACTAAATCTTTCGTTAGCGATTTTTTGCGTTTCTTCCGATATAATTTCCAAAGATCTAGCCGGTGAAACTACTCTTACTGTATCGCCTGCTTGTAATTTTTTCGCCTTAATCATATATAATTCTCATATAAATTTTTATACTATTCCCCCTGCCACTTCGGCAATTCAATATAGAACTGACTGCCTTGCTTGTCGCCGTCGGATTCGGCCCAGACGCGGCCGTGATGTTCTTCAATCATTTTTTTCGCTACATAAAGCCCGATGCCCACGCCTTCGGTATGATAATGCGAAGCATTGGTGCCGCGGATAAATTTTTGAAAAAGATTTTCCAGGTCCTGCCGGCTAATGCCAATGCCGGTGTCTTTAACCGCCAGCCGGATCTTCTCGCCGATTATTCCCAAACTCACGGTCACGTTGCCCTCGTTGGTATATTTAATGGCGTTATCCACCAAGTTAAAAACAACTTGCCGCAATTTTCCTTCATCCGCTTTAACAAAAAAATTATCCTTGGCGCTTTCAAAAATTAATTTTAAATTTTTCTTTTCCGCTTGCGGCCGCAATTCTCCGGCCACACTCTGGGCCATCGCGGAAAAATCAACTTTGGCAAAATCAAATTTCATTTTGCCGCCTTCCATATGGGATAAATCCAATAGATCGTCCACCAACCGGTTCAGCCGCTCATTGCTTTCATAAATATTTTCCAGTTTTTCCCGCGCCGGCGGCGCAACAGCGCCATAACTGCCTTCCAGAATCATGGAAACATAACCCTTAACAATGGATAAAGGCGTGCGCAATTGATGGGAAGCGATAGAAATAAAATCGGATTTGGCTTTGTCTAATTTTTGCAAATCCTCATTAGCCTGGCGGAGCGCAGCGGTCTGGCGCGCCACTTCCGCCTGCAATTTCGCCGAGAAATTTTTGGTTTCTTCGTATGATTGGGCGTTTTTAATAGCCACCGCTGATTGAGAAGCAATGGTTTCCAGCATTTGCAAATCTTCATCGTTGAACATATCGCCCGATTCTTTAGGCCCCAAAGCCAACAGGCCTAAAATTTCATTTTTAATAGATAGCGGCACCAGCGCCGCCACGCCCAAACCGGTTAATAGATTATAGACATCCTTGACCTCGTCAAAAAACGCGGCGTTCTTCAATTCTTCCACGACGATCGTTTTGGACTGGCTGACGAACAGCCGGTGCAAAACATGATTGCCGCCGAACCGCTGCTGCGGCGTCACTTTAAAGCCGACATTATATAAAATAAAATATTGGTCAACGACTTTCTCATAGCCCAACACGCCGAAGTTTTTAATATGCAAAGAATTAATTAAACTCTGGGCGATGGAATCATAAATCCGGTCAATTTCAAGAGTTGAGCGCAACTGATCACTCAATTTAGCAATGACCTGCCGGCCATCATAAAGCGAAGAGAAAAAATATTTATTGGCCAGACGATAATAATAATCGCGGATCGGCGGGAAAAGATAGAGCGCCGCTATCAAAATCGCCAAATCCAGCCAATCAGGATTGATTTGCAAAAAACGATTCAATAAATATCGCAAACCGACGGACAGCGCCAATACAGTGGTCAGCGAAAAGATATAAACCGACGACCGCCGCAGAACGAGTTTTATATCCATGAGACGATGAGCAATAATTGCGTAAGCAGTAAAAAAAACATATAAGCTAACTAAAATATTACCAAGCGGTAAAATTGGAATATTATACCATAATAAAAAATTAGTTGAACCGCCTAAAAAACCCAAACCAGTACCTAGCAATAAAAATTTAATTTGCTGTTTATTTATACCTAAAGAGCTTCTGTAATATTTTATAAATAAAGCCACCGAATAACCGGCCAGGCCAAAAAACATTGTCAAAAATAACCAATAAAGACTACCGGCTACCGGCCAAAATTTAAAAATTAATCTTTCGGAAACTTCACGGACTAATAAAGAACCTGGGCTGATAAAGACAAAAAATGCAGCTAATAAATAACTAAAATATAATATAAATTTATTATATTTTTTACTATGTATTTCTAAATAAATCAAAGTAAATCTATAATAAAAAAGTGGAATAAAAACAGACCAAACGGTTAAAACCTTACACCAAAATAATGCATCGCTGGCATTATCGGCTATTTGCCACAAAAAATAAGAGAGACTCCAAAAAGCCACGCTCAAACCAAAAAAAGAAAAAGCTAAATTTAATCTGGATCTTTTCTTAAATAAAACAAAAACGCCCAGAATTAAACTAGTTATAGCGTTGATTAGTGCGGCTATAGCAAAAAATGACATAAATGAATAATCAATATCTACATATTTATCGCTACTTATATTATACCAAAAACCACAAAATAAAAAAACGCCATAGCTGGCGGATTCTGTAAAATACTCCTTCGGTTGTCATTCTGAACAAATCCGCCAGCAGGCGGAGCAGCGAAGAATCTCTCGCGAATGCAAGATCGCCAAATTCATTATGATATTCCTAAATCATCATGGCCTTTCTTATCGCCATTTTATTATTCGCTTTACCGACTTTTTTAATCGCCGCTTTTGGTTCCAGCCAAAGATACGCGTCATGCTCTTGGCTTAATTTAACATTTGCCTCTTTTGTACTAACCAAATAGACAATCTCCACCACGTCATCTTTCCCTTTTTGCCAAATAAAATAGTGAACCGGCGTTTTATCTATTTTAATTTTACTTATCCCTGCTTCCTCTTTAATTTCTCTTTTTAGCGTGTCAATAATATTTTCGTTGTTTTCTACAGTACCTGTGATTGTCTGCCAAAAACCGCCGTCTCGCGAACATCTCTTGGCCACTAAAATCTTCCCGTTATTTTTAATAATCGCGTTAACTTTTATTTGGGTCATAAAAAATTATTAAATTAAAAACTTGCCATCCTGGCTACGATTAACTTTTAAAATAATAAATGAATCCTTGGGTAACGCGCCCCAAATATGATGATAGGTATTTCCACTGATTATTGCATAAGTGATTTTTGCTTTAATTTTTAGAGGATTAATTTCTAAAAGTAAAAATTTCTCTTTCATAGGATAGCTAACCCAATTCATATCGGCGACTCTTTCTTTGAGCTGCTTTTTTGTCGGCGAAGTATGAATAAAAGGAGACTTTTTACCCCATTCCTCCTTATTTCGACAATCATAATTGCCTTCATCATCAGTAAATTTATCAAAAAGTTTTTTTGGTACTAAATGATAGAGAGATTCCGGTAAAGTTGAGATATCTTCAATTTTAATTTCCTGATTTGTCATAAAAATAAATTAAATAATTAAATGTGAATATATAATAATACTATAGTTTTTAAGTAAAAAATAAAAGAGGGCGGGAAGAGCAAGCTCTTCCCGCCCATAGCTAATGGTTAGCCCCCAGGATTCCTGGGCGTTAGTCGTCGCAAGAGGCGACACGACCTTTCTTGATGATGATTCCCTTCGGGATCACC
>CAZNNV010000012.1:3937-6600 GCA_964574515.1 uncultured Candidatus Saccharibacteria bacterium | reverse complement strand
GCGCGCTTTCATGGCCACCACCCCCTTTCTTTTTAGGATTTGATCAGACATCTTCTGATGCCTGATCAAAAAGGTTGACAACGAACGGTAGAACAGATTTAATCACCTGACAACGAAACGGATCAACCCTGTTCTGATCTCCTGTCATGTGATAGTTACGAATTGGACAACCGCCGCCACAGATGTAAATAGCGAAACAGTCCTTACAGCAGGCGTTTTGACTAGTGATCGGGTTATCACATATTCTTATCTGTTTTTGAGTATTAATTACTATTTTATCTTCTATCTTGTCATAACCGCCTGTTATGAAATAATCGGCGGTTGGATGACACCCACCCTGAACCTCCAGACAGGTTGTCACTTCACCAGTATAGGAAATAGAAACCCTGTTTCCTCCTATTCCATCACAAAAATGAACTGACGGCTGCATGAGGTTCATGTAGGAGGAATTGAGAATTCCGATCTCTAATTCTCCTGCTTTAATTATAGCAGCTTTAAGATTTTCCGCAAAATCATCAGCTGTCGGACGTTGCATCGGTTGTCCTCTAGTTTCGAGAATAGCTCTTCCGGCGAGATTGATTACTTCGCAATGGAATTGGCTGACACCGAGACCGTGGAGGTATTCTATGGTCGGCACCAGATATGTCACCGAATAATCAGTGACCGTTGCCCGGACCATAAATTCGTGACCTTTTTCTACTAAAGTTTTAATGGTTCGCTCCAATGCTGGGGACGAAGCACCTCCGCTTTTCAAAGGTCGTTGATGGTCCTGTACGACAGGCAGTCCATCCATAGAGATGGTCAGGAAAAAATCGTTTTCAATCAAATATTCTAGAAAAGACAAGCTCATCACGCCATTGGTGGTGATGTTGAAACGAACTCGGCTGACTTTAGTGTTAATTATGGATTGTCGAGCGAACATCACGACTTTCTTAATCAACTCCTGAGTCAATGATGGTTCCCCACCAAAAAACGAGATTAGTAAATTCCTACTCTTAGCCCTCTGAATGGCATAACGAACAGCGGCCATGGCCACTTCTTCCTGCATGACAACCCTGGTCTCACCTGCGCTAGCGAAACAGTAACGACACCTTAGATTGCAGTCGCTGGTAGTAATAAGAGTCAATTGGAAATAATCAGACAAGGCACCTGGTCCTTTATCCGAAGGTTTCCCGAAAAATCCTTTTTCCATCAACTGCTTCTTTGTTTCCGGCTCATCAATTTGATCTATTGGGATGCGAATGATTTCTCCGGCATAAGGAGATACTACAACCCAATAATCACCACACTGAATTGCAGGGAGACCGTTCAATAACCGCGTATCATGATTCAAATTTTTCATTTTAATCACTTCCTTTCTATGGTGTCACCCGGCTCATTGTTCGAGGGAATAAAACCGCTTCCTTGACGCTAGCCAATTTCAGCAGCTGCATCGTCAATCTCTCCAGTCCCAAGCCCAGTCCACCATGAGGCGGCATGCCGTATTTGTGAATCTGAAGATATGACTCGAATTCTTCAAGATTGTGACCAAAACGCCTAAGCTTTTCAACTTGCATGTGATAATCGTGAATTCGTTGGCCACCGGTAGTAATTTCCAATCCGCGAAACAGCAAGTCAAAACTCAATGTGACCGTCGGATCGTATGGATCCTCCATGGCATACACCGGTCGCTTGGCCGTCGGATAATGAGTGACAAAAACGAACTCACTACCCGTTTGTTCAAAGACACGCTGACAGACCAACTGTTCACTTTTGGCGTCGAGATCACCTCTGTCGCTCACTTGGTGATGCTGGCTGATAATTTCCAGCGCCTCAGACATACGCATAACGGGGATATCACCAACCTGAGGCAAGGAAACTTCCAATAATTCAAGTTCGGCGGCGCAAAGCTTTGGCAATCGGGCGAAAAGGTATTTAAGAAGATATGTTTCAACCTCCATTATTTCCTCAAAGCCCAAAATCGGCCCCATTTCCAAGTCCATGGAAGTGTATTCGTTGAGATGACGAGCGGTTTCATGGGGTTCAGCCCGAAAAACTGGTCCAACCTCGAAAACCCGTCCGAACACACCAACCATTATTTGCTTGTAGAACTGCGGCGACTGTGCCAGAAATAACTGCCTGCCAAAATATTCCAGTTTAAATACATTAGCTCCGCCTTCGGCGCCGGCAAAAACCAACTTCGGCGTATGAATCTCAGTGAATCCAATCCGAGTCAATCCTTCCCGAAACAGCTGACCGATATTCGCCTGAATAATGAAAATCGCACGCTGTTTTGGATGACGCAAGCTGATAGACCGAAAATCCAGGTTAGTATCAAGACTGGCCTTAAAAATTTTACGATTGATACTAAATGGCAATTCCTCAACCGGCCTTGAAAGAACTGCGATACTTTCAAGTTTAATTTCGACTCCATGAGGAGCGCGTTCCTCTTTTGCGCAAATGCCAGAAACAAGAACGTAATTCCCTTCTGCATAATAATCGGCAGGAATCGAAACATTTCCTGCCTCAATTTTACACTGAATTAATGATTCGCCGTCACGAATAATGATAAAACGTAATCCTCCGAATCGACGAACTTTGTAAATAGCGCCACTAATAGTAACACTTTGTCCATTATATTGTGCCAATTATTGAGCCCTATAACTCAAGTGTGGTTCTGCAAT
>CAZNNV010000012.1:306-3927 GCA_964574515.1 uncultured Candidatus Saccharibacteria bacterium | reverse complement strand
TTGTAGAAATGCAGATAATCCCGACGCATCACTGCCAGCCAACGAGCTGCCCTGGCGATTTCATCATTCTTGGTAGCGTCCTTAACCATATCAAAGGCTGCTGTCGGACTGCTGCTTTTCTCGACTATACAGATAATATCTGGCTTATCGAAAATAGCCCTACAACGCATCTTAATCTCTTCCTCTGACCTAGAAGGCATAAAATTCCCCCCTTTCTTTTGTTAAATAACCATCAAATAATCACAATAAATCCCTTTCTTCAATACTTTACCATACAAAAAAACTGGATATTTGTCCAGTTTTTTAAAATCTAATTTATATTTATAATCATCCCAATTAAATGTTTTTGGTAAAAATAAGGGCTTTGTCCGAAGACGCCGCCCTGTGAAAATGTTTTATATTTAACCGCTTCGCAATTCGTGCAACATGAATCGCTCAGCGAGTTATTATTCAAAAAACAGTCGGGTGAATATTCACCCTATTATTCAATCACCGCTATGTTAAAAATTCCGTGCGGCGTTTGAATAATTTTAATCGGCCTTTTACCAAAGGCCCCCAACAAAATACCTTTCCATTCTACAACAGAACGGTATCTCATCTTCGGCCATTGGATTAACCGATGAAGCAATCTCCGCTCTACAAAATTATCACTAATGTTAGCTGTGATAACCTTGTGCTTTAACCCTCCGTCAAAGTGCCTTAATAAATCAATGACCCTTTGTTGAGTATAATAGTAGTCCGCTAAACCGATGCAAACTACTATATCGAACGCAGCCATATCCAGCTGATTTTCTGCAAGAATGTTTTTTATATACCTATCTTCTTTCTTTGTGGAAATACCAGAAGGAATCAAAGTAAAACATTCTTGGTTAAGGTTAAATTTATCAATTAACTCCAAGGCGCGAGGTACAGAGAAATCCTCTTCGGGCTCAATAGAAACCACTTGATAATTAAAAATGGCCCCATCTTTTTCTGCCCGAGAAATCCCCATAACTACTGCTTGAAGCTGTCCGCCAGCGACCTCTAAAATCCGAATGGTTCGGCCGGGTTGGACAGATGCCAGATTACCGATCATCTTACGGTACTCCTCGGCAATAATATCTAACCGAGTTCGTACATCCTGAGCGACCGGCATACCCAGCCAAAACTTCGCCCAGGCGCTTATCGGCCAAAATCCATATTTCCCATCAGGAAAATTCCTTGGCCTAATACCATCAAAACGCTCAAAAGCATTATAGATGACATCCAATGACCTCGAAAGTGCGGAATACTTCCGTATTTCCCGCAGGATTGGCGAACCGATAAACAGGAACCCATCAAACCAGAAAGAGCTTGAGCGAATGCCATGTCTTGGATCTTTAATACCGCGAGAATTAGCGATAAAACCGCCAATTATCCCCTTAAGGTACGGCCAGAAAAATAATAAGCCGCCAGTCAAGAAAGTTAAAAGCAAATTTCCGGAAAAAATCCACACTAACCAAGCTACTAAAGCTGGCCAGCCGAAATAAATCAAAACTTCGGCTGTTTGGTATCGGAATTTATTCCCGGTTTCTTCAGTATCCACTACACGCTCCACCTTTATAAAATCCAGTGGAGATGCTTTGGTGGCTACACCTCGCAAAGTTTCGGTTTCTTCACCGACAGTAATCAGCATACGCTCACCTCCTTTTTCTGAATTTGTTTTTAATTTTATCAACAACAGCCAGCGGAGAAATGATAAAAAAGATTCCCCACATCACAGCCACTCCGACAATGATTTGCCCGATTTCCAAAATTTTTCGGCCGATTTCAATAACGCCGACCATCCCCAACTTTCCAAAATTCCTCGGCTCAAAGCCGATCGACGGAATCATCATGGCTTTTCCCCTTTCATGGAAATTTTTTTAATCTCTAAAAAATTTTTAAAGGTCTTCCAGTTATTTGGACTAATAGGCCATTTAACTGAATTAGCTTTATCAAAAATCCTTTTCTTCGATAAACTCAGAATAAACTAGCTCAGGATAAATTATTTTAACAAAGCTAATGCAGTTATATTACCGTCTCCGCCGCTCCCGCCACCAAATCAGGAGAATCAAAGCTATGGGCAGGGCCACTGTCGCCAAACTGATCAAAGTTGTCTGGCTAATGCTCATATTGTTATAACCCCAGTATACCCCAAACCCATAAATCTTGTCAAGTGTTTACCGACAAAAACGGCAACCGCGAATAATTGAAACTTGTAAAATTACTTTACAAACCAGCTTAAATGTCATATTTTAAGTCAAGATTAGTGTTAACCGCCCCTTTACAACCCTGCATTTCAGGTAAATATGTTGTAAAGTAAATTCTGACAAAACTCTTGACAAGGGTTTAAAAAAAGAGTAGGATGGAAAGATAAACATAAACAAAGAATCACTTTATGGATATTATCGCTTTTGAACTGCGAAAACTGGGCCTCAAAGAAAAAGAAGTGGCCATCTACTTGGCGGCTTTGGAATTGGGCTACAGCCCGGTGCAACTTATCGCCCGACAAGCCGGCGTTTCCCGGCCCACGGCCTATGAAATTATCAATGAACTGATTAAGAAAGGCCTGATGCGCGAATCAAAAAGAAAGGGCTTGACCAAAGGAGAAAAAAATCTGTTCAGCGCCGAATCGCCGGACAAACTCTTAGGGTTGCTGCGCGTACAAAAGCGAGAGATTGAAGAAAAAGAGCGCGAATTCATCCGCATCATTTCGGCGCTTCGCGCTAAATACTATTTAGCCGGCCAGTCGGAAATCCGCAGTTTTGAAGGCGCCGAAGGACTGAAAGTACTCCTCGATGATTTTTCCCAAAGCCAGACCGAAGAAATTTTCGTTTTGACCGATTCCTCTTCCTCTCTTAAAGATTGGCAACACCGCTATCCGGAAATTAAAAAACGCCTGGGCAGTTTAATCGTTAAAGAACGGACCAAAAAGAATTTCAAAGGCACGCTAATTATTTATGATAAAATTATCTATCTCCCCGCCTCTGATTCGCCCCAAGCCCTGCTCATCACCAACAAAGACATCGCCGAGCTATTGAAAATATTGGTTTAATAAAAAAACGCCCCGCCAACTAATGGGGCGTTTTTTGTTTGCTAAAATATAAATTATTGATATAATAAAATCAATGAAACAATCCCAACTCGCCAATAAAATTCTCCGCGAAGCGCCCAGCGACGAACAAAGCGCCAACGCCAAACTGCTCGCACGCGCCGGTTTTATTGATAAACTGGGAGCCGGCATTTATTCTTATCTCCCGCTCGGCCTGCGCGTCCTCAAAAAAATCGAAAATATTGTCCGCGAGGAAATGATGAAAGCCGGCGGACAAGAAATTCTTATGCCTGTCCTCCATCCGAAAGACAACTGGCAGCAAACCGGCCGCTGGGATGGTTTGGACGTGCTTTTTAAACTCAAGGGCCTGGATGAAAAAGAATATGCCCTCGGCGCCACTCATGAAGAGATCGTCTCGCCGCTGGCCAAAAAATTGGTTTTATCATACAAAGACCTGCCGCTTTATCTTTTTCAAATCCAGACTAAATTCCGCAATGAGCCCCGCGCCAAATCCGGCCTGTTGCGCGGCCGAGAGTTTTTAATGAAAGACCTCTATTCCTTTCATGCTA
>CAZNNV010000012.1:0-296 GCA_964574515.1 uncultured Candidatus Saccharibacteria bacterium | reverse complement strand
CCAAGCGGACTTGGATGAATATTATGAAAAAATGATTGATGTCTATTTTGATGTTTTTGCCCGTTGCGGCTTGGAAGATGCCACCTATCTGACCCTGGCCTCCGGCGGCACTTTCGCCAAATATTCCCATGAATTTCAAACTGTGTCCGAGGCCGGCGAAGATACCATCCATATCTGCCAGCATTGCGATTTGGCTATTAACCAAGAAATTAAAGATGAAACGCCAGCTTGCCCGGACTGCGGCAACAGCGATTTTAAAACCGCTAAAGCGATTGAAGTCGGCAATATTTTTAAAC
>CAZNNV010000011.1:10302-12725 GCA_964574515.1 uncultured Candidatus Saccharibacteria bacterium | reverse complement strand
AGCCAACATAGCGGATATCAATGAACTTATTATTTGCGGCGGCGGTGCCAACATGGATGGTTTAGCTGATTTTCTTAGTGCCGAATTAAATCTGAAAGCGTCTGTTGGTAATCCATTGGTTAATATTTTAAATAAAGATGCCGATAATATTGTTGGTATGGATACAGCTGATTTTTTAAGTTATACAACGGCCTTGGGGTTAGCCCTGCGAGGCCGCCAATGAAATGTTAGCTTTAAATTTATTGCCTCCGGCAGAAAAAGAAAATTTAAAACAAGGGGAAATCCAGCGCTGGGTCGGCTTTTATGGTTCGGCTTGTTTGGCAATTATTTTTATCTTTGTTTTTTTATTAGTTTTAATTTGGTCGTATCTGTTAATCCAGCTTGATTCTGTTTCGGCTAATCTGGAACATGCCCAAAATGTTTTTAAAGAGCAGGGATTAAAAAAAGACGAAAATAAAATAAACGAGCTTAATGATCGATTGCGATTAATAGACGCAGCTCAAAAAGAGCAACTTTATTATTCGCGGGTTTTGACAGAGCTGATGAAAATAATTCCTCCGGGCGTCAGTTTGAAAAATATTTCTATTAATGGAAAAGAAGGGGCGGCCATTTCTGGTTTCGCGGGGAATCGCGAGCAAGTGCTTTCAATCAAGGATGATTTGGAAAAATCGGCTTATTTTAAGAATATTAATAGCCCTTTGAGCAATATCGTTCAGCAGAAAGATATTAATTTTACTTTTTCTTTTGATGTTAATTTAGAACTGCTTAATGACAATTAATTTAAAAAATCACCATAAAACTTATCTGTCGGCGGCCGTTTTTTCAATCGGGATTTTAGTGACCGTTTTTTTCATTGTTTTACCGCTGATCAGTCAGATTAATAAAAGCAGCAAAGAATTAGTTGAAGACCGGTTGACGACAGAAACTTTTTTTGCTAATTGGCGGAATCTGCAGACAACCCAGCAAGAAATAGAAGAGATAAAAAATGACCTGGACAAGCGGCAGCCGCTTTTAGCCAGAGACAGCGCTGTGGAATTTATTAAATCGCTTGAAGAAATTGCCAACCGGACGGCTAACGCGCAAAAAATAAATGTCCTGAAAGAGGGCGAACAAGCGGAGGGCTCGATTGATTTCCAGATAGCGCTTCAGGGCAGCTTCCCTAATTTAATGAAGTTTTTAATCAATATTGAAAATATTTCTTATTGCGGAAAGATAAAAACAATCAATATCACGAATGCTATTGAGCCTTCGGCTAATCGAGTAGGCGATAGTACGGTGGTGAGTAATGTTAATTCTTTAATAAGTTTATCGGTTTTGACATACTGAAATGAATAATAATTTCAAAAAATTAATTCTCAAATTAGCTGTTTTTTTCAAAAAAAATTATTATATTTTTTTTAGTTTATTGATGATTTTTTGTTTATTGGCTGCCAGTTGGCTGTTTTATCGTTTTGTTTGGAATCCGTCGGCGCCTGCTGACAACCAGGCCGGATATATAAAAGTAGACCAGTCGCTTTACGATAGGATTATTGGACGGTTGGAAAAGAAACAAGTGCGGCTTCAAGAGGGATTGCAGGATAATTTTATGGATATTTTTAAGTAAATATTCGGTTTTGTGGATAAATCTCATTTCTTCGGAAAGAAATATGATATAATCATTATATAAGCAGTGTTTTGAAAGAAAAATTATGTTTAATTGGCTTTTGGGCAGATTCAACAAAGGGCATATAGGAATTGATTTAGGCATATCAGCTATTAAGATAGTTGAGCTGGGCAAGAAAGATGGCCGTTTGAATTTAGTTAATTATGTTTTAACGCAGTCAAGAAGCGTTGATGGATTAAAAATCAGCGATTTGAAGGACGAGGAAGTCGCTAAAATTTTAGTTGACTTAATTGCTAAAGCTGATATAAACGGCCGGGTTGCTAATGTTTCTTTGCCGATTAACCAGACTTTTTCGACTATTATTGATTTTCCGGAAATGCCGGAAGAAGAATTGGCCGCCGCTATTCCTTTTGAGGCAAAAAAATATGTGCCGGTGCCGCTAGAAGAGGTTGTTTTAGACTGGAGCATTGTCGGGCGAACAGCCAGCGGATCGGCAAAAAATAATGTGCCAGCCACGGACATTAAAAATCCGGCTAATTCAAGCTCATTTTCCCAATCGCCGCAATTGCAGGTTTTATTAGTGGCCGTGCCCAAAGAAATAATTAATCGGATGTCAAAAATTGCTAAATTGGCCAATTTGACGATTGCCACTTTAGAGCAAGAAGCGTTTAGCTTGGCTCGGTCATTGGTTGGCCAGGACAAAAGTACTTTTTTAATTATTGATATCGGCCGCAAGAGTTCTGATTTGGTGGTTGTTGATGATGGTTCAGTCAGATTAAGCCATAATTTAGAAACGATTGACAAAGAAATTCTTTTGGCA
>CAZNNV010000011.1:7631-10292 GCA_964574515.1 uncultured Candidatus Saccharibacteria bacterium | reverse complement strand
AGAGATTGAGCGGCTTGTTAATGTTTTCCGGACAAAGTATAATAAGAATATCGGGACATGCTTATTGACCGGTGGCCGCTCATTTGATAAGGAGATTTTTAATTATTTATCAGAAAAATTATCGGTGCCGGTAGTTGTTGGTAATCCTTTTGCCAAACTGGAACATTCTCCAGTTCTTGAACCAGCCCTGAAAGAACTTGGTCCGCAGCTGTCCGTTGCTGTCGGATTAGCGATGAGAGAATGATAATAAAATATTATTGCTTTCGCCATATTGCCGGAATATGCTATAATCATACGATAACTATTACGATAACTATATGGATCTGATAAACAAAAAAAATAATCAAGCCAATATCGTCGGGACCAGCGGCAGCCCTTTGTCCGCCGGCGGTTTTAATCCCGGAAAAATGAAGCGCTCGTTAATCAGCCCAGCAGTGATTATTTTGGTTTTTTCTTTATTGGTTATTTCTTTGATTGTTTACGGAGGATTATTTTTTTATCAACTCAAGATAGAAAAAGATATTAATGCCAGCCGGCAGGCTTATGAGGAGATTGTTAACCGCCAAGATGAAAATGTTTTGAAAAAGATTGTCAGCCAAGGCGAGAATGCCGAGATGTTATCTGGCTTATTAAAATCCCACCGTTATCTTTCTAATCTATTTAAAGCCCTGAGGGAGGCAACGCTGTCACAGGTTCAATGGACCGCCTTTTCTTTATCGGCGAATAGTAAAGATAAAATCTCTTTGTCGGGCAATGTGGCTAGTTATAAAGTTCTGGCCCAGCAAATGGCTGTTTTCAAAAAAGATAAAAATTGGAGTGGCGCCAGTTTTTCCAGCATTAAATTAGATAAAAATGGCATAATTACTTTTTTAGCGGATGTTGAATTCAGTCCATCTCTATTGATTAATAAATAAGCCTTTTTTAATTTTTAAAACAATGTCAAACCGGCAGCCTATAATTTTACTTGTCTTGTTTGTTCTTTTGGGCGCTTCTTCATATTGGCTGGTTTGGCCGGCTTGGACCCAATCGAGCCAATTAAGGGCAGACTTGGCAACTTGGAAAATTAAAGTTAGCGAAACTGAGCAAACGGAGAACAGAATTTTAGATTTGGCGAAAAAATACGATAATTCAGGAAATTTAGAGAAATTATTATTGGCTCTGCCGGAAGACGAAGACCAGTCCGGTTTAATCGTGCAAATGGAAAATTTGTCTTCCACTAATGGCCTTGTTTTAAATTCAATAAATTTTTCTAAAACTGCGGGAAAATCGTCGGCAAATAAAACGGCGGCGACAGGTGAGACTGGCTCTTCTTCAGACCAGCTGGCCGCCAAGGCAAAAAGCAGCACTCTTGAAACTATGAGCTTGTCTTTTGAGTTGAGCGGCAGTGTTGATTCTTTGAATAATTTTTTGAAAGCGCTTGAAAGTAATTTAAGAATTATGGATATTCAATCAATTTCTTTTAAGCTGGGTAACCGAAACGAAGTGACCGGGGAAGAAGAAACCAGTTTTTTAATTAGTTTAAATACTTATTATAAAAGCAATTAATGGCTATTACTTTAAGCGGAGCAAACAATAATGTTTCTTTCCTGACGCCTGAGCAAAAAAAACAAAGAAAAATGCTTGTTTTTTTGGGCGTGATTATTTTAGGTTTAGCGGTCATACTTTATTTTGGTTATTTTAGAAAAACAGCCGAACAGCCGGTCGGGCCAGCCACTTCTAGCGGGATAAGCCAGGGGCAAGCGAAGGCCGATTTAATGGAGAGAATCAAAAATCTTAATACAGAAGGTTCGATTTATCAGGATAAGGGTTTTGCTGAATTAAAGCTTCATGGCGATTTGCCCTTAGTAATCGGGGAGAGGGGCAGAAGCAATCCTTTTGCACCATTTTAAATTTCTGATTTAAGATTTAAGATTTAAGATTTAAGAGGGAAAATCCTTAATTCTTAATTTTTTTAATTCTTTTAACAATGATTTGCCAAAGCAAATTTCGCAAGAACTGAAAAGTGTTTTAGAAAAATCACAACAGCTGAACGTTCCTTATGTTGACCTGACGGGAAAAATAATAATACCGGATGTTTTAAGAGAGGTTTCTGAAGAAGCGGCTAATTTTTATCGGTTTGTGCCGATTGCTAAAAACGGCAAGGTTATCGAGGTGGGAATGGTTAATCCGGATGATTTGAAATCAAGGGAAGCGATAAATTTTATTGCCCAGCGGCGCGGCTTAGAGCCCAAAATATTCATTATTTCTTTAAATGATTTTGAAAACGTTTTAGCGCAGTATCGGAATTTAAAGAAAGAAGTAGAGGGAGCACTTAAAGACTTGGAGGTTGAATTAGCCGGCCGTGACCAAGAGGGTGAAAAAAAGAAAAAAAGTGTCGTTGAAGATACTGAGCGGGTGATGGCGGAGGCGCCAATCACCAAAATTGTCGCTGTTATTCTGCGGCATGCCCAGGAAGGCCGAGCTTCTGATATCCATATTGAACCGACTGAAAATGAAGTTAAGGTCAGATTTCGGGTTGACGGAGTATTATATATCGGTTTAACCCTGCCAAAAGCGATTCAATCGGCGGTGGTTTCCAGGATAAAAATTCTTTCCAATTTGAAAATAGATGAATCCCGAGTACCGCAAGATGGCCGTTTTCATTCAACAATTGACGGCAAG
>CAZNNV010000011.1:2585-7621 GCA_964574515.1 uncultured Candidatus Saccharibacteria bacterium | reverse complement strand
AATTTTGTACACGAGCCTGCTTTTGCCCCGAGCCATTCAACCGGCGATCGCTTCCAGAATTAAAATTCTCTGTTCGTTGAAAATTGACGAAACCCGGATACCCCAGGACGGGCGTTTCCACTCGGTCGTTGACGGCAAGAAAATTGATTTTCGCGTATCTACTTTTCCGACTTCTTTTGGCGAAAAAGTAGTTTTACGCCTGTTGGATTCAGCGGTCGGGTTAATGGATTTCGTCCAGATGGGTTTAGATGGGTATAATTTGCGGGTAGTCAAAGAAAATATTAGCAAGCCATTCGGCATGATTTTGATAACCGGGCCGACTGGTTCGGGTAAAAGCACAACTTTATATGCTATTTTGAACGAATTAAATACCGAGGGAGTAAATATTGTCAGTTTAGAGGATCCAGTTGAATATTACATCAAGGGCGTCAGCCAGTCGCAGGTTAAACCAGAAATTCATTATACTTTTGCTTCGGGATTGCGGTCAATTTTACGCCAAGATCCAGATATCATTATGGTCGGTGAAATTCGTGATTCCGAGACCGCCGAGCTAGCGACGCACGCGGCTTTGACCGGGCATATCGTTTTATCAACTTTGCACACTAATAATGCTGTCGGCGTTATTCCGCGGCTGATCGATATGGGCGTAAGTAGCTTCTTAATTCCTTCAGCTTTAAATCTTTCTATGTCGCAAAGATTGGTTAGGCGGCTTTGCCCGGAATGTAAAAAGCAGGTGTCGCCGCCGCCAAAAATATCAGAAATGATGAAAAGGGAGTTTGAGAGGATATCGCCCGCGGCCAAGAAGGAAATCAAAGATGTTAATCTTGATGACATAAAAATATGGGAAGCGCCGGGTTGTAAGTTTTGCGGCAAAAAAGGCACTAAGGGCCGCATCGCGATTATGGAGGCCTTGACTATGACGCCTCAGTTGGAGGAAATGATTATTAGTGGTCCGAACGAAACCAAAATTGGACAGGAGGCCTTTCGGCAGGGGATGATTACTATGCGCCAGGATGGATTTATTAAAGTTTTGAAAGGTATGGTTTCGTTGGAAGAAGTGCTTAAAGCGGTAGAAGAATAAGGCTAAGTAGCCGGGGCATATAACAAACAATAATCAATTTACTATTTTTTTGTACTTTGTTATATATCTATATCAAAAAGAGTTTACTTCAGCGGATTTTTTAAATATTTTTTGATGGAAAAGCATGATGGTCAGCAAAAACTTTATAAAAATTAGATTGAGCAATCAAGGATATTTAAAGGGGTTTACCCCGTTAAATATTTTGAATAATTCTGAAGGGGTAAAAAAGAAACATCAAAAATTATTAATGGGGTTTACTTTGATAGAATTGTTGGTTGTTATCGCTATTATTGGTTTATTGATGGCGACGGTGATGATGTCGCTGTCCAATGCGCGTGCTCGCAGCCGTGATGCCAGAAGAGTTTCTGATATTAAATCTTTGTCTGCTGCCTTGGCGCTTTTCCAGGTGGTCAGCGGCGGCAATTATCCAGTCCAGGCGGAAGAGGGAGCGATTATTGGTGTTGATAATTTATCCGTGCAATTAAGGACTAATGGCCTGATTACCGGTTCAATCATTGATCCAGTGAATGATAGCGCCAGCGGCTATCAATATTTTTACCAAAGTTCAGCCGATAATAAAAGCTATACCATTAGATATTGTTTGGAGACCGATTCCATAAAGGGTAAAACCCAGAATTGCAATAACACTGTCAATCCGTAAAAAATATGCCAGACGACAAAAAAATATTAATTATTGAGGACGATAAATTTTTATCAGAAATGTACGCCACTAAACTAAAAGAGGCCGGTTTTGAAGTGGAAGCGGCTTATGATGGCGAAGAGGGGATATACGCGGCTGAAGAATTCAATCCGGATTTAATTTTGTTGGACATTGTTTTGCCGAAAATGGATGGTTTTGAAGTGATGCAAAAAATAAGGAAGAATGCCGGATTAAAAAATATTATTATTATTGCGTTGACTAATTTAGGCCAAAAAGAGGAAGTGGAAAAGGGTTTGGCCTTGGGGGCTAACGATTATGCTATTAAGGCGCATTTTACGCCGACTGAAGTGGTGACGAAAGTAAAAAAATTATTGAATCAATAAACATATAACAAAAAACATATAATATATAACAGGTAACAAAATTTATCGCTTTTTATATTTTTTGTTATCTGTTGATCGTTATATGTTATATGACTTCGTGGATTATAAAAAAGAGATAGATCAAATAATTGAAGAAGCCATCAGGGTTGACGCGACGGATATCCATTTAACACCCGGCCGGCCGCCGATTGTCAGGGTTAATGGCAGTTTGACCATGATGGAAAACCAGGGAATCATTGATGCCGAAAAAATAAAAAACTTGGCTTCCAGTCTATTAACGCCGGAACAGGAAAAAAGGCTGTCCGAGACCAAGGATATTGACTTATCTTTTACTTTCAGGGATATCTCTCGATTTCGGGCTAATATTTATAATATTTCCGGCGGGCTTGCTGTTGCCTTGAGATTTTTGCCAACCAAAATCAGAAATATTGAAGAATTGCATTTGCCTGAAATTTTGAACCAGTTTTCCATGATGTCGCAGGGATTTTTTTTAGTGGTCGGCCCGTCTGGCCACGGTAAATCAACCGCTTTGGCGGCAATGATAGATTCAATAAACCATCACCGGCAGGATCATATTATTACCATTGAAGATCCGATCGAGTATGTTTTTGAACAGGATAAATGTATTATTGAACAGCGGGAAGTAGGCACTGATGTCAGTGGCTTTAATCATGGTTTGCGGTCAATGTTCCGCGAGGATGCGGATGTGGTGATGATTGGCGAGATGCGCGACAAGGAAACAATTTCCACCGCCATTACGGCGGCGGAAACCGGACATTTGATTTTTTCTACTTTACACACCAATACTGCTTCGCAAACTGTTGACCGGATAATTGATTCTTTCCCGCCTTATCAGCAAGAACAAATACGGGCACAATTGGCTTCTAACTTACTCGGTGTTCTTTCGCGGCGTCTGTTGCCCGATTTGCAAGGCGGCATGATTAACGCGATAGAATTATTAATCGCTAATTCAGCGATACGCAATTTAATCAGAGAGGGAAAAACTCATCAGATTGATATGGTGCTTGATACCAGTTCCGAAGAGGGGATGATTTCTTTAAACCATTCTTTGTCTAATCTTGTTCAGGAGGGAAAAGTGTCATTAGAAGTCGCCGAGAAATTTTCATTAAATCCGGCGGAATTAAGAATGCTGTTGAGGTAAATAATAAAAGATTATGAATTATGAGCAATGAATAATGCGATTCTGATTTGCATAATTCATAATTTAATATCAAAGTGGAATTTAAATATACCGTAAAAAATAAAGATGGGGCATTATTGTCTGGTGTGGCTGAGGCAAATGATGCGGCAGTTGCTATTGATGCCTTGCAAAAAAGAGGTTTTATTATTTTGAAGCTGGAACCGGTTAACAGCACGCCGCTTTTTGCCAAACAATTTAAAATTCTTCAACGTGTTAAGAGTAAGGAATTGGTTAATTTTACGCGCCAGCTATCCACTCTATTCTCGGCCAAAGTTCCGTTGCTTAAATCGCTTATGGCTTTGGCGCGGCAATCAGATAATTTATATTTTCGTCAGATTATCTCTGAAGTAGCCAGCGATATTGAAGGCGGCAGTATTTTTTCTAAAGCCCTGGCCAACCACCCTAAAGTTTTTGATGATTTTTTTGTTAATATGATTAGATCTGGTGAGGTATCAGGCACGCTGGAAAACACTTTATTATATTTGGCCGACTATTTGGAGCGCCAGCATTATTTGAATTCTAAGGTTAAAAACGCGATGGTTTATCCAGCTTTTATCTTATTTGGTTTTTTGGTGATTGGCGTGCTGATGATGGTCATGGTGATTCCTAATTTAACTAAAATTTTAGAAGAATCCGGCCAAGAACTGCCATTGGCAACCAAAGCCATTATCGGACTTTCTGACTTTTTGCGAAATTGGGGCTGGCTGTTGTTGGTAATTTTATTTGGCGGCGCTGGCTATATCGCTTATCTTTTTAAAAACTCAATTGCTTTTCGGCACTATTGGCATGGCTTAAAGATAAAAATACCGATTTTAGGCAAGATTTTTAAGAAAATTTATATTTCCCGCTTAGCTGATAATTTAAGCACCTTAATTACAGGCGGCATCTCCATTTTGCAGGCTTTGCAGGTTTCTGCTGATGTGGTCGGCAATCTTGTTTTTCGTGATATAATTCTAGAAGCTAAGGATCAGGTTCGGGCCGGCGGGACGATTTCCGGTTCATTTGAAAAATATCCAGAAATTCCTAATTTAGTCGTCCAGATGATTGCGACCGGCGAACAAGCTGGCGCGTTAGATGACATTTTAAAAAAAATGTCCAGTTATTACAGCAAGGAAATAGATACAACCGTGGATACATTATCGCAATTAATAGAGCCGATTTTGATTGTTGTTTTAGGCATAGGCGTGGCATTTTTGGTAGCGGGGATTTTGATGCCGATTTATAATATAGCTGGCGGCATGTAAATTATTTTTTGATTGAAAAAATAAAAATTCCGCGAAAATCTGCGGTATAGAATCCGTGTGAATCCGCGGTTCGAAAGGAGGTGACAAAAAGTGAAAAGAAATAGAAAAGGTTTTACTTTAATTGAGTTACTGGTGGTGATCGCCATTATCGGTATTTTGGCGACCATTGTGATGGTTTCTTTAAATACCGCTCGGCAGAAAGCGCGTGATTCTCGCCGCATTTCTGACGCTCGGCAAGTCCAGGTAGCGGCTCAGATGTATTATGATGCCAATACTACTTATCCCGCCACTTTGGCTGTGATGGTGCCGACTTACTTAGGCGGTACACCGACTGATCCGGGTTCTACGGCTTATGTTTATGATTCTACCGGTTGCACCCCGGCTGCTTCCTATGTTTTCCGGGCAACCCTGGAATCTACTAATACTGCTCTTAATTCTGATTTAGACGGTACAGTTTGCACTGATA
>CAZNNV010000011.1:1171-2575 GCA_964574515.1 uncultured Candidatus Saccharibacteria bacterium | reverse complement strand
CCATAAACAGTTTAGGATAAAAAAATATTAATCTATAAATTACAACAAGAACCATTTTGTTTCGCCAGTTGGCGGATAGCAGAATGGTTTTTGTTTTTAATAAATGGTAAAATAATCATGTATGATTTATTTTTTCTATTTGATAACTTTTCTTTTTGGCGCAACTTTGGCCAGTTTTTTTAATGTTCTGGGCGAGCGCTTGCCGCAAGGGCAGGGGGTCGTTTGGGCCCGCTCACGTTGCCCTCGGTGCGAACATCAGCTGGCTTGGCCGGATTTGATCCCATTTTTTTCTTGGTTAATTTTAGGCGGCCGCTGCCGTTGGTGCCGGCAACAAATATCGCTGCAATATTTATTGAGTGAAATTATTCTGGGTGGCATATTTATTTTTATCGCTTGGCAGTCGGGCCTGGCTAATTTTTTTCTGGCCAGCGGTTTGGGCTGGCCAGCGCTGATTGACGGTATTTTTTTGTGGCTGATTGCCGGCGCCCTATTGGCTATTTTTATCGCGGATTTAAAATATTTTATTATTCTTGACCAGATGCTATGGCTAATTTTGATTTTGACAATTATTTATCGGACCGCGGGCTGGTTGATGGGAGTAGTGGGCATTAATTTTTTATTGGAAATGTTATTATCATCGTTGGTTTTGGGCGGCCTTTTTTTAGCGGTTTATTGGATTGGCCGGGGCAAGTGGCTGGGTTTCGGCGATGTTAAATTATTTTTTGTCGCCGGTTTATTATTGGGTGCTTGGAGCAGTTTCCTGATGCTGCTTTTGGCGTCTTTAGCCGGAACGTTCGTGGGTATTGGCCTAATAATTTTTAAGGGAAAAAATCTAAAATCAACCCTGCCTTTTGGCGCTTTTTTAGCGCCGGCTATACTGGCGGCTTTGCTTTTTGGCAGGCCAATAGTCGGCTGGTATTTGAATTTGATAAGTTTTTGATATGGACAAGAAAGAAAAAAGAAAAAAATTTTGGCTGGCCATCGGCCTTATTTTAGCGGCGGCAGTTTTGGAGATTTTAGCTTTTCCGCCATTGAATTGGTATTGGCTGTCTTTTATTTTTGCCGTACCGCTTTTTTTCTTTTTGGCTGAAGAAAATCGTTTATGGCGCCTGCTGGGCGGTTTTTTTATTTTTCGGTTAGTTTTTGGCTTGGGCACGGCTTATTTCCTTATTGAGCCGATACTGTTTTTTTCGTCCATTCTAATTTTTTTAGGCTTGCCGCTGAGCTTCTATTTAATTGCCAAGTATAGCCGGCGATTGGCTCTAGCGTCTTTAATAATTTTATGGCCAGTTTTTGAATTTTTGGAAGCGCGTTATACGGCGTTGCCTAATTTTATAGTAGAAATCGGCAACGCACTGGGTTCTTCGCCATTTTTGGGTTTAGCGCGTTGGGGCGGGCTGGCGG
>CAZNNV010000011.1:0-1161 GCA_964574515.1 uncultured Candidatus Saccharibacteria bacterium | reverse complement strand
GCATAAATTTATTACTTTTTTTTCTGGTCAGGGAAATTTTAAAAAAGGAAGATAAAAATAAAAAAAATATTATTATATTGACCAGTTTGGTATTTGTTATATTATTTTCAGGTTTGGTGATTTCTAAAATCTTTCTAAAACAAAATCATCGCGAATACGAAGCGCTTGCTGGCAGCAAGCGGGTGGCTTTGGTAACTGACGATGGCCGGCTGGACGAAATTTTTAAAAAGAAAGAATTGGATGAAAAAAAATTGGAGATAGAAATTATAAAAGCAGGAGAAATGATATTAAAAAAGTTGAAAGAATTGAAAACTGATTCTGATTTTAGTCTGGTTATTTTGCCTGAAGGATTGTTTGATGTAATTTATGATAAAACAATTGATAGGGAAGCGAAGGATAATTTCAAAATTGATAATGATGGAATTTTAATCAAGGCATACCGAAATATGGCGATAAATTTAGAAGTCGATTTAGTCGCTAATGTCATTTCCCGGCAAGATGGAAGACCCTATAACACACTTCTATTTTTTGATTCGCAGGGAAAATTGGTTGATGTTTTTAATAAGGAAAAGCTGACAATTACCGGAGAATATTGGCCATTTGGCCAGTGGCGCCCTTTTTATTTTAATTCGCTTTTAGACCCAAAGAAAAATAAGGAGTATTATAGAGATAAAGAGAATGCTGTTTTTAACCCGGCTAATAATTTATATCGCGGAGAGTCAAAAATAATCTCTTTGGAAGATATAAATTTAGCGCCGGCCATATGCCTTGAGATTCATTATCCGGGTTTAGTGAAGAAGCGGGTAGAGATGGGAGCGGATATGATAATAAATATTTCCAGTTCTATATGGATTAATAATGGTCTTGAAAAATATCTGGCGTTAACTGATAATTTAAAAAAAATTGAAGCCGTTTGGTTGAAAAAACCCATTTTATCTACCGGACGGAAGGAAAACGCAGGCATAATTACGCCAGACGGGAAAGAAGCAGGAATATTATTTGATGCCTTTAGCAGCCAAAATGGGGTTTTTATCGCTGAAGTAAGATTCTAGGGCTACTAGTCGAGATGTGTATAACTCTTTGTTATTCCGTGGTATAATATAATATAATAAAAATATAATAATTTTTAACTTTAAAGCCATGATTCCAGAACAAAAAGAA
>CAZNNV010000010.1:9811-14762 GCA_964574515.1 uncultured Candidatus Saccharibacteria bacterium | reverse complement strand
ATATATATTTCCATTGGAGTATTAGCCGTTCAATCGTGTTCCATTCTAATCTTTTAACGCGTGCCATCAGGGGGTAGGTTCAAATGACCCGAGAGCCCATTCGTTAGATAAAAGCTGCGCTTAACGGGTATCTTTTTAAGAGGAAAATAATGCTAAATATTTTTGTAGTATCTTATAATTTTATTATGCGGATGAATCTATCCGATTGGATTTTATTCATAACTTTTTTGGCCATACTTTGGTATTCTTGGGAAACAAGAAAACTAAGAAAATTACAACAAAAACAAGTTTTGCTGTCGGTATTCTATGAGCAAACTAAGGACTGGGACGGCGGAATGAAAGTCAGAACAGAATATCCGCTTAAATTTAGAGAAATAGTAGAAACGGGGAAATATGATCCAAAATGGGCTTATTCATCGGGATGGCATCAGCCCGTGATTAAGGAGGGTGTAATTAAAAAATATTATAAATTGTTAGTAGGTAAATTTAAAAAATCATAAAAACAGTGCAATTTAAATTGCACTGTTTTTATGAATATGGTCTATCTATTTTTTGTATATATCTATGGATTTTAATGATAGATGTAGCGCCATTAAAAGGAGGGTGAAGTTTTATTATTATAAAGCTTTTGCAAGCTTTTTTTGGTATCTCAAGGTAAAAAAAAGACAAAAAATTCATAAAAAAATTAATCAAAAAAGATACGAATTAGAGAGGCACTTTAAAAGGATAGAAACTGAATTAAGAAATATAAAATATCCCAATAATAATTTGAATAAAATTATGTCAATGGTTTTTTCCGATATTCAATTATTTGGATATATCGCAAATCGTTTTAGGCGAGACAGAAGAATATTATCCTATATATCGAAGGACGATAGTTTTTTGCATTTTTTAGGACCAAAAAAACAATCGTATCCTGCACATCCCTACGAAGACAATAATAATAAGGCGATAAAAATTGATGCCCAGTCATTATTTGTATTTGGCACCATACTTATTAATAGAAGTTTGCTGTTATTAAAAATGTTTTTTTCTGACAGATCTGTAAGCTCCCAAAAAGATATGTATGAAAAGATTGGCAGACTTTATTACGGATTAGTCGGTCACCCTAACTTATCTGTGCTAGCAAAAAAATTCAAACAACAGTTTCTTCCACAAATAAAATGGTTATACTCTGTTTTAAGATTTTATCGAAATGAATTTATCGTGCACCTAGATAGGAGCTATCAGCAAGGCATGAATTACGGTGTAGTTTTGGATGATTTTACGCTTTCGTCTTATAAATGGGACTACGATGTTTTCGATGATCGAAATATTGAAAACTTTAAAGCCAAGCTAGAAAAAAGAGGGATAAAGATTATTAGCAGAAGTGATGGCGGAAGAAGTGCGATTAATAGAAGTTATATTCAAAGACTGTTTAATAATATTATTCGAGTACCAGATGATATGTTAAAAGAAGCCTTGCGAATAGTCGAAGATATAGGTGTGGATTCTCCTCAGCCAGAAGAAATAATCTCGGGAATAGAGTCTTACGTTGAGAAATTATTTGATTTTATGATTAAGGAATTAAATAATAGTGAATTGGCAAAATATAAAAATGCATTGGGGAGTAGAAAAAATGGTACTCGATAACTCTTCCGTTTAATATATGAATAAAAAATTTTATAATTTTGTTGAACAAATGCCATTATTAATGGACAAACTAAAGAGGTATCCATTAACCGCTTGGGGCGACTTTAAAAAATTACCGAATGCCGGTGGTATTTATGTTCTTTATGAAAATAACAAGCCCATTTATGTTGGTAGAACGAGAAATTTTTTAAGTAGGTTAAAGCAGCATGGCTCTAGGGGTTCAAAACACAATAGTGCGCCGTTTGCTTTTAATCTAGCTAAAGAAAAATATATTAATGAATACGGTTTGACGCGCGTTCAATTAGAAAACACTCTCAAATTCAGACAGGAATTTGCAAAAGCAAAAGAGAGGGTAAGAAATATGGGCTACAGGGTTATTAGTGTCATGGATCCCATAATGCAACATATGTTGGAAGTTTATGCATCTTGTGAGCTAGGTACGGAAAAATACAATGATTTTGATACTCATTAAAAAGGATGCGAAGTACCGTCAATTTCGATTTTGACCCTTATGCGAGTGCCTTGGTAAGATAAAAATATGAACGAATCAGCTGATAAAATAAAGCTTGAGGAGTTGGGTTATGATAATTTTTTTGAATCTGGCCGCCAAAAATTGGTGCTGGGTGATTTTTCGGTTGGTCGGGTTACGGTTGAACATCGCGGGGCATATAAAGTCAGGAGTTTGAACGGTGAATATTTGGCCAGAATAACCGGCAAGCAGATGTTTGATGCTTCATCGCGAGAGGATTATCCTGCTGTGGGCGATTGGGTGGCGATGAGGGAGCTTAATGAAGGCCAGGCTGTAATCCGAGGGGTGTTGCCCAGGAAGACATGTATAAAAAGAAAACGTGGCGGCAAGAATGAAACGCAAATTATTGCGACAAATATTGATGTGGCGTTTGTGGTTGAATCGGTGGATAGGGATTATAATCTGAATCGCTTTGAGAGATATTCTGCCATCGCGGTTGCCGGCGGCGTTAAGCCAGCGATTATTTTAAATAAAATAGATTTAATTTCGAAAGAAGACCTGGATTTAAAATTAAGCGAGATAAAAAACAGGTTTAATGATATTGATTTTATTTTCACCAGCACAGTGAGCAGCGAGGGGTTAGATAAGTTGAAAGCATATATAGAAAAAGGAAAGACATATTGTTTTTTGGGTTCTTCCGGCGTGGGAAAATCTTCTTTGATTAATAAATTACTTGGAAAAAATCTTATCAGAACTGAAAAAATAAGCGTCTGGGCCGATCGGGGTCGGCACGTGACAACGAGCAGGGAAACCTATTTTTTGGACGATGGGGGAATTGTGATTGATAATCCCGGCATGAAGCAGGTGGGGATGGCTGATTCGGGCGCGGGCATTGATAAATTATTTGATGAAATAACCA
Organism: uncultured Candidatus Saccharibacteria bacterium; assembly: GCA_964574515.1. GTDB lineage: Bacteria > Patescibacteriota > Minisyncoccia > Portnoybacterales > GWB1-42-6 > CAZNNV01. The sequence goes on along the minus strand of CAZNNV010000010.1, from coordinate 11,742 downwards.
CCTTGGCCCCAAAATGTAAATTTGTTGATTGCACACATACCCATGAACCCGGTTGCGCAGTGCTGGCGGCGCTGGCCGAAGGCAGGCTGGATAAGAAAAAGTATTCGAATTTCATTAATCTGAAAAAGGAAGCCGAATATGATGAAATGACTAAATTGGAAAAAAGGGAAAAAGATCGTCAATTCGGCAAGTTCGTTAAGAAAGCGAAAAAGCAGTTAACAAAATATGAATAATATTTTTCGCGACCTTGTAATTCATTTGGGATGGTTATAAGATTAGTTTGTCTTTATCATCAGATTAATAATTAAAACATAATCAAAAAATATGGAAAAAAATAACATTACAACCGCGTTTGAGTTGCCGAACAAAAAAATAATTAAAAATTTTGGTTTAGTTCGGGGGATCACAGTTCGATCCAGATCAATTTTTGGCACGATTGGCGGCGCTTTGCATACGCTGGTCGGGGGGAATATCACTCTTTTTACTGAATTGTGCGAGAGAACGCGCCAGGAATCATATGAACTGATGATTAAACACGCGGAAGAAATGGGCGCAAATGCCATTATCGGCGTTCGTTATGACGCCAATGAAATTATGGGCGGCGTCACCGAAGTCTTTTGTTATGGGACAGCGGTTTCAGTTGAGTAAGACGAGTTATTATTATAAATTGTGGCTTTGATTGATCATGAAAAAGGAGTTTTTATTGATTATTTTCTTAATTTTATCTTTACTCATAACATCAATAATTATCTTTAATTATTATTGGGGAGGTTCAAGCCAAGTTTGTTTTAAAAAGGGTTGCTTTTATGTTGAGCTTGCCAAAACCGCCGAAGAAAGAAGCCGCGGCTTGATGTTCAGGGAGAGCCTAGAATTAAATAAGGGCATGTTATTTATGTTTGAAAAAGAAGGGAATTATTCTTTTTGGATGAGAGATACCCCGATTCCTTTGGACATAATTTGGATTGATAAAAATAAAGAGATTGTTTTTATCAAAAGAGATTTTCAGCCATGTGAAAAAGAATTGCCCTGTCTTCCTGCAGATCCAGGTAAAAATGCCAAGTATGTTTTAGAAGTAAACGGCGGAATTGCTGAAAAAATTGGTTTGGGTATCGGAGACGAAGCAACAATAAAGGCGTTAAAATAAATAATCGGTCATATTTATGAAAAAATTTATTTTTGGCTTTGGCGCGGCTTTGGCGCTTATAGCTTTAATATATTTTGGTTATCCGTTTATCCGCGGTTTTCAAGGCGGCGGCGGGCCTGTCGCGCCTGAACAGCTGAATCCCGGAGCGAAAGACTTTGGCGTTTTGAAAGTTATTGTTTTTGAAAATAACCAGCCCATAGCCGGTGTTGAGGTTGATTTGGGGAAAATTGGGCCAGATGGTCCGGTTGGCCCGATGAGTGCGATCAAGACCGACAGCCAGGGCAGCGCTTTATTTGAAAAAGTTCCTGTCGGCGCTTATGATATTTTCTGGAATTTGAATGCTTTTCCGGATGGCTATATGCCGCCGTCAAATATAACGGTTGAGATATTAAAAGATAAAACAACTGAAAAGAAAGTGGAGCTAAGTCGCAGGTGATGAGGTTTTTTGTATATTCTTTGACAAAAGGCGGAAAGTTCTATATAATCAAAAAGTTAAACAAAGAGACCTAGTCGAGTTTCTAAGTAATCAAAAAATAAAAATATGAATGGAGTTATCAAAACGCTCACGGAAAGAGGATTCGGATTTATTTCTCGCGAAGGCGAGGCCAAGGATCTTTTTTTTCATTCCAAAGAGCTGAAAGATGTGACTTTTGACGAATTAAAAGTCGGCGATGCCGTTACTTTTGAAGTTGTTGAAGGTGAAAAAGGCCCGAGTGCCGTTAATGTGGCGCGCGCCTAAACATCAAATTAAAAAACGCCCTGCATTTTGCCTTCTTCGATTCGTCGG
>CAZNNV010000010.1:0-9800 GCA_964574515.1 uncultured Candidatus Saccharibacteria bacterium | reverse complement strand
AATTTATTCCGCCAAATGATTTTGCAAAACAAAATTAAAATAGACAAAATAGTCCGCTCCAAAAGAAAAAGCATTGCGTTGGTCATTGCTCCAGACGCGACGCTTATTATACGCGCGCCGATAAGGGCAACTTTAGAATATATTGAAGATTTGGTTTTTAGGAAAAGATTATGGATAGATAAAAAAAGAAAGCAAATATTGAAAAACGGAGCGCCAGTTGAAGCTAAAAAATTTATAGGCGGCGAAGAGTTTTTTTATCTGGGCCAAATTTATAGATTAAAAATTGAGCCCATCAAAAATATTAGATTGGCGGATTATTTATATTTTCCGGAAAAATATTTAAACAAAGCGCGGGCAAGAATGATTGGGTGGTATAAGCAAAAAGCGCGGGAAAAAATTACCGAAAGAACTGTTTTATTCAGTCGGATTACTGGCTGGAAATTTAAATCAATTTTAATCACAAGCGCTGAAAGCCGATGGGGTTCGTGCGGCGCGATGGGGTCGCTTAATTTTACTTGGAAGCTGATTATGGCGCCGCCTAGCGTGATTGATTATGTAGTGGTGCACGAGTTGGCACATACGGTTGAGAGAAACCATTCGGCAAGATTTTGGAATAAAGTAGCAACAGTTTTGCCTGATTATAAAATTCGGCGAAAATGGCTTAAGGATAACGGAAAAAAATTTAAAATTTAACGGGTAGTTTTGTTTATTTTTTTTATATTTTATGTCTAAAAATGAAGCGTTAATTAGATTTGATAAGGTATCGTTTGCGCACGGCTATCATAAGCCCATTTTAGATGAGGCTAATTTTCCAGTGCGACGTGGAGCAAAGATTACGTTAATGGGCCAGAACGGCTCAGGTAAAAGCACAATTTTTAGTCTTATCACTGGTGAGCTGAAGCCGGATTCAGGACAGATTAATGTGGGGCAAAAATTGGTAGTGGCCACGGCGCGACAAGTTATTCCCCGGAACCAGACGCAGTTAACAGTACGGGAATTTTTTGCTAAATGTTTTGATAGCAAAAAATATGATCTTGATTTGCGGATTGATGAAATATTAAAAGTGGTAAATCTTCACGCGCCCCATGATAAAACAGTTAAAGCTTTTTCTGGCGGCCAGCAGGCCCGGCTTCTCTTAGCCTCGGCTCTTATCCAGGATCCAGATTTACTTTTATTGGATGAGCCGACTAATAATTTGGATAAAGAAGGAATTTTACATTTAACGCAATTTTTAATTGATTATAAAAAAACCTGTATCGTTATTTCACATGACGCTGATTTTTTGAATTCTTTTACCGAAGGAGTCTTATATTTGGATATTTTTACCCATAAAATTGAGCAATATGTTGGCGATTATTTTGACGTGGTGAACCAGATCGCGGTCCGGATTGAAAAAGAAAATATGAAAAACGCGCAATTAGCCAAAGAAATTCAGGAAAAGAAAGACAAGGCTAATTTTTTTGCCAATAAAGGAGGCCGAATGAGACTGTTAGCCAAGCGGATGAGGGATAAAGCCGATGAATTGGAAGAAGAAAAAATTGAGGTGCGCCGGGAAGATAAAACTATTCGGCCGTTTGTTATTCCGTCTCAGTCGGATCTGACCGGTGAAATTATTAAAATTTCCGCGTACACGACTTTTAAAAATCATAAGCCGATGGCGCGCCAGGCCAATCTTTCTCTTAGAAAAAACCAGCATTTATTATTAACCGGGCCAAACGGCATTGGCAAGAGCACTTTTTTAGAATCGCTGGCGCAGGGCATGGCCAAAGGAGTCGAGATCGCGCCGGGTATTTTAATCGGTTATTATCGTCAGGATTTTTCTACCCTTAATTTTGAAGATACGGTTTACGAATCGTTGGCGTCCGTTATGAAATATAAAATTGAACATAACTTGCGGTCAGTGGCCGCTGGTTTTCTGATTAACAGCGAATTAATAAAATCAAAAATCGGCAGTTTGTCAGAAGGGCAAAAGGGGTTGGTGGCTTTTGCTCGGCTTGTTTTACAGCAGCCGGGTTTGTTAATTTTAGATGAGCCGACAAATCACATTAATTTCCGGCATTTGCCAATAATTGCTGAAGCGTTGGATAAATACGAAGGAGTAATGATCTTGGTAAGCCATGTGCCGGAATTTGTGAGGCAGATTAGGATCGATGATATTCTAGATCTGGAAAAGTAGAGTTTGTTTGACATTTTCATTATTTTAATGTACAGTAAATATGGCCTTTAAAATAAGAGTTGGCCATATTTTTTTATGATGCAGAAACAAACAGACAAGCCTATATTAAATAAGGTGGAAATGACTTTCAGCGGCCTTGGAATAGCTCCGAGTATTCTTGATGCGCTTTCGAGATTAGGATTTATAACCCCGACTTCAATACAACATAAAGCAATTCCTGCGGCTGTTGAAGGCAAGGATATTATCGGCATAGCCCAAACCGGTACCGGTAAAACCCTGGCTTTCGGTATTCCTTTAATTCAGCGGATTTTGAAGACAACGGGAGGCGGGCTGATTATATTGCCAACCCGCGAATTAGCTTTACAAATAAATGAATCCATACAAAAAATAGGGAGAGGATTTGGCATTAGGACAGCCGTGTTAATTGGTGGATCTCCGATCCGCCGGCAAGTGTCGACAATCCGTGATAATCCCCATATTATTATTGGTACTCCGGGAAGGATTATCGATCATATTAAACAAAGAACTCTGAGTTTAAATAATGTTAAAATTTTAGTTTTGGATGAGGCCGACAGGATGTTTGACATGGGCTTCGCTCCGCAGATAAACAAAATACTACAAACAGTGCCCAAGGACAGGCAAACCATGCTGTTCTCGGCAACAATGCCGGATGGTATTGTAAAAATTGCCAGCAACCATATGAAGCTTCCCGTTAGGGTGGAGATAGCTAGATCCGGCACGACCGCTGAAAATATTGAGCATGAGTTATTTGTTGTCGGCAGAAACCAAAAAGTTCCGCTATTAATAAAACTGCTTAAAGAGCATCAAGGAAGTGTTCTAGTTTTTTTGAGAATTAAATTTGGCGCGAAGAAGATTTGTAGCGATTTGCGTAATATCGGAATTTCCGCGGCAGAGATACATTCCAATAGGTCGCTTAGCCAAAGAAAGGAGGCCCTGGAAGGGTTTAAGCTTGGCAAATATAGGGTGCTGGTGGCAACCGATATTGCTTCCCGCGGGATAGACGTAAAAGGTATCGAATTGGTTATTAATTTTGACCTGCCTGAAAATTCAGAAGATTATGTCCATCGCATCGGCAGAACCGGCCGGGCGGGCATGGGCGGCAAGGCTATTTCCTTTGCTTCGCCTGATCAGGGAGCCAAGGTCAGGGAGATTGAAAAATTAACCAGGCTCTATTTACCTATTTCAAAATTGCCCGATCTTCCATTTGACTCAAGCCGGCAGTTTAATACTCCTGATAATTTTAAGAGGAATAATTATTCTTCTCGTAGAAGAAGGCCGTCGGGCCGTTTTGGCCATAGAAATCGCTAAAGCGTTTTATATAATTATGGCAGCAGAAGATAAATTTGATGTTGTTGTTATCGGCGGCGGACCAGCCGGGATCATGGCCGCGGGTAGAGCGGCGGGGCTTGGCGCCAGGGTTGTTCTTATTGAAAAAAACCCGGGCCCCGGAAAAAAACTTTTAATGACCGGCAATGGTCGCTGTAATATTTCTCACGCCGAGTTTAACGATAAAAAATTCGTTGAAAAATTAGGTAAAAAGGGGCAATTTCTTTTATCCGCGCTAGCCGCTTTTGGGCCAGAGGAAGTCGTGAGGTTTTTTGAAGATAGAGGATTAAAGGTAAAAATTGAAAAAGACGGACGGATTTTTCCCGTTTCGGATAAAGCATCAGACGTTCTTCATGTCCTGTCGGGATATTCGTATAAAAATAAAGTTAAATTTTTACCAGGTCAAGAAGTTGTTGGTTTTGAAGTTAAAAAAGGAATGATTGAAAGCGTGAAATTAGCTAAAGGGGAAATATTCGCCCAATCGTTTGTTTTGTGTCCGGGCGGCAAATCTTATCCTCAAACCGGCTCAACCGGCGATGGATACGCCTGGGCTCAAAAAATGGGGCATAAAATTATAAGCCCCAGGCCGGCTTTAGTGCCGATTGAGACAAGAGAAGATTGGGTCAGCGATCTTAAGGGTTTAAGTTTAAAAGATGTTGGTGTCGCGCTTTTCCAAAATAATAAAAAACAGGATCAAGGGTTGGGGGATATAATGTTTACCCATTTTGGTTTAAGCGGGCCGGCCATTCTTAATTTAAGTAAAAAAATAGAAGAATTGCTAGCCAATGGGGAGGTGATTTTAAAAATTGACCTGATGCCGGCTTTGGACGTTTTGATGTTGGATAAAAAATTACAGGAAGATTTTAAGCAAAATAAGATATTCAGAAATTATTTGTCAGAAATCATTCCGCGAAGATTAAGTAATTTTATTATAAAATTTTCCAAAATAACTCCCGATAAAAAAATAAATTCCGTTACCAAAGAGGAGCGCAGAAAACTTATTAGGATAATAAAGGAATTAAAATTAACCCCCAGGGGCTCAGTTGGTTTCAGCCAAGCAATCGTTACCAGCGGGGGAGTCGATCTGAAAGAAATCGACTCAAAAACCATGCGGTCTAAAATAATCAAGAATCTATTTTTCGCGGGAGAAATTATTGATTTAGACGGGCCGACCGGCGGCTATAATCTTCAAATATGTTGGAGCACTGGGCGCGTCGCCGGAGAAAACGCGATTAAAAGCAAATGATAAGCCATTATTATAAAAATATGAAAATTGGCGAAGCGGCAGCCGAAAAATTAGATGTGGTAATAAAAAAAGCCTTCGGGTTGATTTTTAATAATTTAGGAAAAATTTCCGAGTATGATATTGCCCAATTTATTTTGGCGGAGTTTAAGCAGAGGGGCCTGGAGGTCGATAAAAAAATTCCTTGGCCGATTGTTGCGGCCGGTCGGAATACTCAATTTGTCCATTATCATCCGCAAAAAAAATCGGCGCTGATAAAAAAGGGAGATTTAATTATGCTGGATATTTGGGCTCGCCCCGTTAGAAATAAAATTTCTAACGGGGTAAAAGATAAAAGCAGCGGTCATTTTGCCGATATAACCTGGATGGGTTTTGCCGGCGAGAAGGCACCGGAGCAATATAATAAAATTTTTAACCGGGTCATCAGCGCCAGAGATGAGGCGGTCAAATTTATCAGGCGGCAATTAAGAATAAAAAAAATACCCAGCGGCGCGGCGGTTGATAAGATAACCAGGGATTATTTCAAAAAATATAAATTAGAAAAGTATTTTTTACACGGTTTAGGCCATAGTTTGGGCCGGTCAAGCTGTCATGGCCATGATTTTCGTTTGGCGCCGTCCGATCAAAGCCAGATTAAAATTAATGTTCCTTTTACTATTGAGCCGGGGTTATACTTTAAAAATAAATTTGGCATGCGTAGTGAGATAGACTGCTATATAGATAAAAATTATCGGTTCGTTATTACGACTAAAATCCAAAAGAAATTATTTTTTTCCAAAAATTAAAAATCCCGCTAAACGCGGGATTTTTGCTGTTCCTTATTTTTTGACGGCTTTTTTGACTGCTCGGGCGACGGTTTTTGCCACTCGCTGGTCAAAGACTTCTGGAATTATATAGTTGGGTTTCAATTCTTTTTTGGAAATTAAGCCGGCAATCGCTTCACTTGCCGCCAGCTTCATTGTTTCGGTGATTTGTCCGGCGCGGGCATCCAGCGCGCCGCGGAAAATTCCCGGGAACGCCAACACATTATTGATTTGGTTAGGATAATCAGAACGGCCAGTGCCGAAAACAGCGATTTTGGTTTTTTTCGCTGCCTCAAAACTGATTTCAGGATTAGGATTGGCCATGGCGAAGACAATAGGCTCGTCGGCCATTAATTTTATCCATTCTGGCCTCAAAACATCAGCCGTGGAAACGCCGATGAAAAGGTCGGCTTTAACCAGCGCTTCGGCCAGGGTCCCTTTAATTTTTTGCCCGGTGGATATTTGCGCCAGTTCCTGTTTATATTTATTTAAGTTATCGCGTCCGTTAAAAATTATTCCCTGCCGGTCTAATAAAATCATTTTATTTCCATCAGCGCCGGCAGCCAATAAAATTTTAGCCACGGCGATAGCGGCGGCGCCAGCGCCATTGATAATTATTTTGATGCTGCCGATTTTTTTATTAACAATTTTTAGCGCGTTATAAAGTGCGGCTAGCACGACAATGGCTGTACCGTGCTGGTCATCGTGAAAAACTGGGATAGTCAATTCTTTTTTCAGCCGTTCTTCAATTTCAAAACAGCGCGGCGCGGCGATGTCTTCTAGATTGATGCCGCCGAAGGCGGGTGCTATGGCTTTAATTGTTTCAATAATTTTTTCCGTGTCTTGCGTCGCGAGACATATTGGCCAGGCGTCAACTCCGCCGAACTCTTTAAATAAGACGGCCTTGCCTTCCATGACCGGCAGGGCAGCTTCTGGACCGATATTGCCGAGGCCAAGCACCGCTGAACCATCAGTAATAATCGCTACGGCATTAGCTTTTATTGTATGCGTAAAAACCGCCTGTTTATCGGCCGCGATAAGCTGACAGACTTCAGCTACGCCGGGGGTATAGGCGAGGGATAAATCATTCTTATTTCGCAAAGGCACCTTAGAGAGGATTTCCAGTTTACCTTTCATTTTTCGGTGCAAATCAAGTGATAATTTTTTATAATCCATAGATTTATCTTAGCACTTGTTATAAAAATCGCCAAGCCGGAAGGTTGGTGGCTTGACAGGCTTTTAGGAAGCGTTAGTATACCTATACCATAGGTGGTGGTATAAGTAAATTATATTAATTTTAAAAAAATGAACATTCAAAAACAAAAAACCCTAATTAATTTTAAGAAAGCCCAAAGCCATTTGGCTAAAATTATCGAGATGATAGCCAATGACGAATATTGTATCAGCGTCATGCAGCAGAATTTGGCTGTTATCGGACTTTTAAAATCCGCCAACCAAATGCTAATGGAAGGCCATCTGAATAGTTGTTTTAAGAACGCCATGGCCACCGCTAACGGGAAAAAGAAAAACGAAATGACTCAAGAGATTTTGAGAGTGGTAAAATTATTTAGCAAATAATTAGGCTAGTTGAAAAAATATATGGCAGAAAAAAAACTTATGGAACATACCTTTTTTGTCAAAGGGATGCATTGCGCATCTTGTGAAATTTTAGTTGAAAAAAAATTATTAGAGCTTAAACAAATCAAGTCGGTTGAGGCTTCGGCCAGCCGGGGCGCTGTCATGATTGGATATCAGGGTGAAAAGCCGGGAATTAAGCGATTGAATGATCTTTTCCTGGCGGAAAATTATGTTTTTTCCGATGGGCCGCCGCTGGAATCAGAACCGGAACAGAAACAGAAAAATGATTTATGGTGGATTATCGGCGGCGCCCTATTTGTGATTGCCAGTTTTATCTTATTAAACAGAACCGGTTTTTCCGGTCTAATCAATATTAATGCTAAATCATCTTTGCCGGTTTTTCTCATTTTTGGCGCCATTGCCGGCATTTCCAGCTGCGCCGCCTTAGTCGGCGGTTTGGTTCTCTCAATGTCTAAGCAGTGGTCGGAGCTTTATGCTGACCGTTCTTCCGGCTGGGTTAAATTTCAACCCCATTTAATTTTTAATGCTGGTCGCCTGCTGGCTTATGCCTTTTTTGGTTTAGCGCTCGGTTTTATCGGCAATAAACTGCAAATTTCCTTTAAATTTACTTCAATTTTGACAATGATAGTTTCTGTTTTAATGATATTTTTGGCCTTACAAATGCTGGGAGTAAAGGTTTTACGGCGATTTCAGCCGGTTATGCCAAAATTTACTTCACGTTTTATTGCTGATGAAAAAAATTTTCGCGGCCGTTATCTGCCGTTTTTAATGGGTGGGCTGACTTTTTTTCTGCCTTGCGGTTTTACCATCACCTCTCAAGGGCTGGCGCTTCTTTCCGGTAGCCCTCTGCAAGGTTCTTTAATTATGCTTTTTTTCGCCCTAGGCACAATGCCGGCGTTATTGCTTATCGGATATTCGAGCGTTAAATTTAACAGCCGGCCGCGGCTGGCTTATCGATTTACGAAACTAGCTGGTTGGCTGGTGCTGTTTTTTGCCTTGTTTAACATTAACAGCCAGCTTAATGTTCTAGGCGCAACCAGTTTTAATGATTTAATTTTTAAAAGCGTTTCACCGTCCGCCGGGCCAACGGGCGAGCAGCCGGCAGAGGCTGGTAATGCCATCCAGATAATAAAAATGGATGCTTCTGCTTCCGGCTATAGCCCGAATTATTTTAAAGTTAAAGCGGGGCAGCCAGTGCAATGGGAAATAACCGATAAAGGCACCAGCGGCTGCACCAACGCGGTTATCGCGCGAAGTTTATTTGAAGGGGAAATAAAATTGATACCCGGCCAAACAGTCGTTAAAGCTTTCACTCCGTCTAAACCGGGCAGGTATAAATTCAGTTGCTGGATGGGTATGATTTCCGGTATAATTGAAGTTGTTAATTATGAATAAAATTGTTTTTAAAATTAGCGGCATGCATTGCGCGTCTTGCGCGGCCAATATTGAGCAGGCGCTGAAGAAAGAAGCAGGCGTTAATTCGGTTAACGTTAATTTGGCTAATGAAAAACTTTATCTTGAAATTGACCGGCAGAAAATTTCTGTTCCTGGAATTAAAAAAATTATCAGCGGCTTAGGATATCAATTGAACGAAGAAGATGGCGTTGCCATTGAAATTCATGGGCATGACCATGGGCGGCCAGCCAGCGAAGAAAATACCCGGGCGATAAAAAGGCGTTTTTTCCTTTCCGGTTTTTTGAGTTTGCCAATTTTATATTTAGTTATGGGCGAAATGATTGGCTTGCCTGGATTGGCAATTTCCGAGGCCAGCCAAATTTTAATTCAATTTATTTTGGCGACGGCGGTGATTGTTGTTTGTTTTGATATTTGGCGGATCGGTTATCGGGGATTAATAAAATTGCGCCCCAATATGGATTCGCTGATTTTTATCGGCACAGCCACGGCCTATTTTTATAGCGTGGCTGTTTCTGTTTTATTTTTTTTAGCGCCGGCCGGCCAATTTTTCTTTTATTATGAAAGCGCGGTTTTGATTTTAGTTTTTATAACCCTCGGTAAATATCTTGAAGCCAAGACTAAAGGAAAAACCAGCCAAGCCATCAAAAAATTAATCGGTTTAGCGCCCAAAGAAGCTATTTTAATAAGGAATGGCGAGGAAATAAAAGTGCCGGTTGCTCAACTTAAAGTCGGCGATGTTATTTTAGTTAAACCAGGACAAACTATTCCGGTTGACGGTTTGGTAGTTGACGGCCATTCGGTGGTGGATGAGAAAGCGATTACCGGTGAGAGCTTGCCGAAGGAAAAAAAAGCCGGTGATGCGGTGGTGGGCGCGACTCTTAATAAAACCGGCGTCTTTACATTCCGGGCGGAAAAAGTCGGTGCGGATACCATGCTGGCCCAGATTATAAAAATTGTTGAGCAGGCGATGGGTTCCAAAGCGCCTATCCAGCGCTTAGCCGATAAAATTTCATTTTATTTTGTGCCAACGGTTATCGGCATTGCCTTGTTGTCTTTTTTTGTCTGGCTGTTGTTTGGGCAAACACTGGCGTTTGCTCTCAGCGTTTTTGTGGCGGTTTTAATTATTGCTTGTCCCTGCGCTTTGGGTTTGGCGACGCCGACGGCGGTAATGATGGGCACTGGCCTCGGAGCTGAGCGCGGTATTTTAATTAAAAGC
>CAZNNV010000009.1:9509-15253 GCA_964574515.1 uncultured Candidatus Saccharibacteria bacterium | reverse complement strand
GGCGTGGCCTCCACTAAGGCCTTTACTTCACAGCTGACGATTTTGGCGCTGTTAACTCTATTTTTAGGTCGGCAGAGGAAAATGTCATTAGTCGCCGGACAGCAAATTGCTCAAGAGTTGATAAAATTGCCCGAACTGATAAAAAAGATTTTAGCCCAATCAGGACAAATAAAAAAATTAGCCAAAAAATATTGCCAATATGATAATTTTTTAGTGGTCGGTCGCAAATATAATTTGCCTGTGGCCTGCGAGGGCGCGCTGAAAATAAAAGAAATTTCCTATATTCATGCCGAAGGTTATGGCGCCGGTGAGATGAAACACGGGCCGATCGCCCTGATAGACAAAAATTTTCCGGTGCTGGGCATCGCGCTCAAAAACAGCGTTTATGAAAAAAATATTTCCAATCTGCAGGAATTAAAATCACGTTCGGCGCCGCTTATCGCGCTGGCGACGCAGGGTGACAAAGGAATAAAAAAAATAGCTAAAGATATTATTTGGTTGCCCAAGACGCTGGAAATGCTGGAACCGATTTTAGCGGTGGTACCGTTGCAACTATTCGCCTATTGGTGCGCAGTCTTACGTGGTTGTGATGTTGATAAGCCGCGGAATTTAGCGAAATCAGTGACAGTAGAATAAATTTATGAAAAAAATTGTAGTTATTGGCGGGGGCACGGGGACCTTTACCGTACTTTCCGGCCTTAAAAAACTGACTAAAAATTTGTCCGCTATTGTGGCGATGTCCGATAGCGGTGGTTCCAGCGGCACCCTCAGGGATGAGCTGGGCGTTTTGCCGCCGGGCGATATCCGGCGGTGTTTGGTGGCACTTTCTAATTCGGACCAACTGATGCGGGATTTATTTAATTATCGTTTTCAAAATGGCGGTTTGCAAAATCATCCTTTCGGCAATTTGCTTTTAAGCTCATTAGAAAAGATAACTGGCAGTTTCGAGGCGGCGGTGGCGCGGGCGTCGGAAATTTTGGCGATTGACGGCCAGGTTATTCCGGTTACTACCGATAAAACTAATTTATGCGCCCGGCTGGAAAACGGAAACATTATTAAAGGCGAGACCAATATTGATGTGCCTAAGCACGACGGCAATTTGGCTATTCAGGAAGTTTGGCTGGAACCAAATGCCCGGGCGACCAAAAAGGCGCTGCAGGCAATTAAAGAAGCTGATATTATTATCATTGGTCCAGGCGATCTTTACACGAGTGTTTTGCCGAATTTATTGGTGGGCGGCATCGTGGCGGCAATCAGAAAATCTCGGGCTAAAAATATATATATTTGCAATTTAATGACTAAATACGGGGAAACCAACGGTTTTTCCGTTTCTGATTTTGCGGCTGCTATTGAGAAATATTTAGGCAAAAATGTTTTAGATTATATTATTTATAATACCGGTAAATTGCCGCCTAAATTATTAAAAAAGTATGCCGGCGAGAAAGAAGCGCCGGTAAAGATGCTTTTATCTGTTAATGAAAACAAGAAAAATAAACTTAAATATATCGGCGCGGATGTGGCCGGCCATAAAACGCTGATTCGGCATGACGCTGACCGGCTGGCGCGTTTGATTATAAAACTGGGATGAAAAAAAATCAAACAACCTTAATTTTTGATTGGGACGACACATTATTTGCCACCGCTAGATTTATTAAGGAAATTAAGCGGAGTTTTCGACAGCTGGGCGTGACGGAAGAAGTTTTTTTCGCGGCGTACCACTCTTGTCGTGATGAAAATGGTTGTTGGAGTCCCCGGTGTTTAGCCGGGGAATTAAAAAGGATTATCCCCGGACTAACCGAAAAAAGGGTTTTGGCGCAATTGAATTCTTGTTTATTGGGAACGAAGAAATTTGTTTATCCTGAAGTGGCAGCAGTTTTAAAAAGATTAGCGCGTAGGCGGATAAAAATAATTTTGATTTCTTTTGGGCCGAAAAAATTTCAGGCGGCCAAAATAAAATATTCCGGTCTGGCAAAATTTTTTGACAAAATAATTTTTGATTGTGTTGATTTGGCGAAGATTGAAAAAATTTCCAGAGTATTCAATGCGGCTAGCCGGCAAGGGAGCGTTTATTTTGTTGAAGATAAGGGTAGCGGTGTCGAGGCCGTGAAAATAGCCAATCCCAGCATTAATTCCGTCTGGATTAAGCGTCCCAACGGCCGGTATCTAAACCAGCAATGCCAAGCGGATTTTATTATTAGAAATTTAAGGGATTTGGAGAAAATCATAAAATAAGATATTAATAAAGCTTAAAAAAGGCCTCGAAAGGCCTTTTAAAATTGCTTTTTTGGTGAATTTGTGATGAAATAAATAAATAACGGGCCGTGGCCCGTTAGAAAATCATGTATTATGTCTATATTCTAAAAAGTTTAAAGGACGGTAATTTATACACTGGTTTCACCGATAATTTGAAAAAAAGAATTTTTGAACACAGCAAAGGGCTCAATTTTTCTACGAAACACAGGAGACCATTTAATCTTATATATTATGAGGTGTCTTTAAACGAAAAAGATGCCAAGGCAAGAGAAAAATATTTAAAATCAGGAATGGGTAAAAAATATGTAAAAAATAGACTAAAATTCTTTTTTTCCTTAAGTTAATTTTCTAACGGGCCGTGGTATAATGGCATTACGCACGCTTCGGGTGCGTGTTATCCGGGTTCGAATCCCGGCGGCCCGACAATGATTTATTCGGTTATTATAATCTATTTTTTGTTATTGTTGATTTCTTTGGTAGCGATGGTTTTTATGGTTTTATTGCTTTGGGCGGCGTTTTTTACCAAAGTACCGTTTATTCCGGTTGATAAAAAAATCTTGCCGGCGATTGTTGGGGCGATGCAGCTGGGCGAGGGGAGCGTGGTTTATGATTTGGGTTGCGGCGATGGACGGGTGCTTGAGGCGTGTAGTCTTTTAAATCCGGAAGCGCAATATATCGGCTTGGACAAGGATTGGTTGCCGATAATTTTAGCTAAGTGGCGAACTTGGCGGAATAAAAATATTAAAATTTTAAGACGGGATTTTTTCCAGCATGATTTTTCCGATGCCACCCATATATATATGTATCTGTTGCCGGAGATGATGGACGCGTTATTGCCGGAATTAGAAAAAGAATTGCGGAGCGGAACGCGGCTGGTGGCGTGCGATTACACTTTTGCTAAAAAAGAGCCGATGAAAATCATTGATTTGAACAGAGCAAATAAAAAAAGGGGAAAAAGGCTATTAGTATACAATTTTTAATAAAAGAAGGGAGGTGGTAAATATGATGGGCTATAATTATATGATGGGTGGCAGCGGCGGCACGATGATGTTTTTTGCTTGGACGACTTATCTCTTGGTGACCGTTTTATTGGTCCTTGGCATAGCGGCTTTATGGAAATATATTAATAGAAAATAAGATTGAACAGGTTCGTAATGACTTTTCATGAGATTTATTTTAGAAAATATCAAAGATTCGCCGGTGAATATACTGCGGCGGTTGGGTTATCGGCTGGACCGGCGAAAAGAAGCGACCGGCGAATTGGGTTTTGTCCGGCGGGTGGGTATGGATGAATACCCGCGATTTCATGTTTTTACAAAACAAACAACTTTTGGCAAAGTAGAAATCAATATGCATATTGATCAAAAAAAGGCGTCGTATCAGGGAACAGCCATGCATAGCGGGGAATATGAAAATGAGGGCTGGTTGGCGAAAGAAGCGGAAGAAATAAAAAAAACATTCTTATGAAATGTTTATTAATTATTGACGCGCAGGAGGCTTGGCGGGATAAAAAATCGTCGCTTTATCTTGGTGATCTAAAAAGCTATATTCAGGCGACGAACCAGTTGATTGCTTGGGCGCGGGAACAAAAAATTCCGATAATTTTTTCTTTACACAAATTTAAGCCGGACGGCTCGGATATTTTAAAACAAGAAAAAGGCAAACTAGATGAATTTATTGATCATGCGCCAGGCGCGGAATTAATCAGCGATTTGAATAAGCAAGGCGGCGATATTGTTTTAATAAAAAACCGCTTTAGTGTTTTTTCTAATCCGGGACTAGAGGAGATTCTAAAGCGTGAGAAAATCGAAGAGTTAATTATGGGCGGTTTGATAACGAATTGTTGCGTGCGCGCGACGGCCATTGACGCATATAATAGGGAATATGGTATAACAATTGTTAAAGAAGCTTGCGCTTCCGATTCGGCCGAGACTGATGACTTTACTTTTCGTGATTTGCGGTCTTTGCTTTTTGGGATAAAGATAGAGAGTATCAAAAAATTTATTTAAGGGCCCGCCCCTCACTTGAAAAGAATATGTTTTATGTTTATATTCTAAAAAGTGATAAAGATGGGAAATCGTATATTGGGTATACAAAGGATTTAAGGAAGCGAATTTTTGATCATAATGCTAAAACTGAACAATCAACGAAATACAGAGCTCCTTTTAAACTAATTTATTATGAAGCTTATTTATCAGAAAATGACGCATTACAAAGAGAAAAAAGTCTAAAAAGGTTTTCTGGTTCTTATACACATTTAAAGAAAAGGATAAAAAATTCGCTGATTCTTTTCAAATGAGGGGCCCGTAGTATAGTGGCAATACGCCGCATTCGCATTGCAGAGACGGGAGTTCGATTCTCCCCGGGTCCACTTATAGCAACATCTATGTCCAATAAAAAATATCATTTATTTTTATTATTGATTGTTCTTACTTTTTGGCTGTGGTCGGCGATTGACATTCAGGATACTTGGCTAACCTGGGTTTTGGAGACAGCGCCGTTTATGATTGCTTTGCCGATTCTGCTTCTGACTTATCGGCGTTTTCCCATGAGCAATCTAACTTATACTTTAATTGCCATCCACGCCATGATTTTAATGTATGGCGGCCATTATTCCTATGCGAAAACACCGCTGGGTTTTTGGATGGAACAATGGTTTGGCTGGACGCGTAATAACTATGATAAAGTCGGTCATCTCATGCAGGGTTTCGGGCCGGCGATTTATGTCCGTGAAATTTTAGCGCGCACTTCGCCGCTCAAGCGCGGCAAGTGGCTGGGTTTTATGGCGATTGCCGTGCCGCTGGCTTTTGCCGCTTTGTATGAGATTCTGGAATGGCTGGCCTCTTTATTTGATCCAACCGGAACTGAATCTTTCTTAGGTACGCAGGGATATGTCTACGATACTCAGACTGATATGTTTTTATGTTTAGTTGGTTCTCTAGCCGCCATTATTTTATTAACAAAACTGCATAATAAGCAGTTAGAAAAAATAAACAACTGATTGTTTATGCAAGCCATAATTTTGGCCGCCGGGCGAGGGACAAGGATGAAAGAATTGACGGATGATTTGCCCAAATCCCTTTTACCTATTAACGGCCGGCCGATAATTGAATATGCGCTGGAGAATTTACCCGATATCATTTCGGAGATTATTTTAATTGTCGGTTATAAAAGCGAAATGATAAAAGACCATCTAGGCGATAATTATCTAGGCAAGCCGATAAAATATATTGAACAAAAAGAATTGAAT
Source organism: uncultured Candidatus Saccharibacteria bacterium (assembly GCA_964574515.1). Lineage (GTDB taxonomy): Bacteria > Patescibacteriota > Minisyncoccia > Portnoybacterales > GWB1-42-6 > CAZNNV01. The sequence goes on along the minus strand of CAZNNV010000009.1, from coordinate 9,750 downwards.
GGCACAGCCGGCGCGCTATGGGCGGCTCGCGATTTAGTGAAGGATAAATTTTTAGTCATGTACGGCGATGATTTTTATAGTAAAAAGGATTTAGAAAAATTAGTCGCCAATGATTTGGGTTTGCTCGCAATTGAGACTAAAACGCCGCAAAATTTCGGTGTGATTGAACTTGATGAGCAGGGTAATTTAATCAGAATTGTTGAAAGGCCGAAGGAGCCTAGAGGCAATTTAACGAATACCG
>CAZNNV010000009.1:2447-9499 GCA_964574515.1 uncultured Candidatus Saccharibacteria bacterium | reverse complement strand
CTATGTTCTAGATAAAAGAATTTTTAAATATTCTATGGAACCGATTTCGGAAACGGAATTTGGCCTACCCCAGACCATTGTTAAAATGGTGGCGGATTGGCCGGTAAAGGTGGTTCAAGCTGAATTTTGGCAGGGACATAATAGCCAAGAAGATTTAATGGCGAGTGTTAAATAAGATGACTGGGCTGCGCGGATCGTTCGCAGGCTCGCTCCCGCGAGATTCCTCGCTGTGCTCGGAATGACAACATAGTATGCCATCAAAGAAACGACAATTCGGCGACCGAGGCGAAGAAGCGGCGGTTAATTTTTTGAAAGAAAAAGGATTAAAAATTTTAGAGAGAAATTGGAAATGTAAAATCGGCGAACTGGATATTGTGGCGGCGGAAGCGAAGGGGATATTAGGAAAAATAAAAACATTAATTTTTGTGGAAGTGAAGAGCGGCGGCAATGCCAGACCAGCCTACGCGCCGGAACAGCATGTCAATTTTGCCAAACAGCAAAAATTAATTCGTTTGGCGCAGGCGTATTTGAAATATAAAAAGATTTCAACGGAAATTCCCTGGCGGATTGATGTGGTGGCGATAGATATTAATGAGCAAACCAATTTTTGCGATATCCGGCATTATGAAAACGCGGTATGGGGATAATTTGACAAAAGATACTGAAAGTGATTTAATATAAAATTAATTTAAATATTGATTAGTGGTTCCTTTTATGTATAAACCAGCCATTATGGCTGTATCATATAATATTTTTTTATTTTTCATCTTCACATAGGAGGATAAAAATGGGCGCTTTAAAAGTTCTGGTGGTTCTCGTTTTTATTGCAGTTAACATTTTTTTCTCCAGGGGTTTCTTGTTGGGGGACTTCGATAATGCTGTTAAGATTATTGGTCCCGCTGTAATCATTGACGCCGTATTGATATTTGGCGGCGTGGCTTTATTTATTTTCTTTTAGAAAGGAGGGGAGGGTTTTGAAAATTAATTGGGAGGAAAGTTTAGAGGAAATCAAGGAAAAAGCTTCACCGCTGGAATTTGTTCTTGAGAAATATCCTTGTTGCCCCGGATTTAAAACAGTCCGTGGAGAGAAGGGCCAAATTTTAACTTGTCCCGGTTGTGGAGGAAAAGTGTGGATGCCATCGGTAACCTCCATCTGGCCGCCCCAAGCAGTTAACGGGGAATTTGCCATCCTGCTTGAGTTGTTAGCCAGCAAGAACGTGGTTGTGGAGGTGGCGCCAGAAGGGATGGTGCTGGAGACTTTTGCGGCTCTCCTTACTTCATAATCATCTAAATAATCATTTAATTTTTTACTGGCTGGACCCGATGGGCCCAGCCATTTTTATTTGACATAAATTTATCCACCGTGTTATATTAAAAATGTGGATAAGGTTGTTATGGGTCCGTTGGAAAACGGGCCATTTTTAATAAGATGTAAAGCATAGATATAAAAATATGGATACTCAATCATTTAATTCCGCCATTGACCAAATTTGCGAGGAGAAGGGAATTAGCAAGGAGAAAGTTATAGAGACGATTGAAATGGCCATCGCGGCGGCGTACAAAAAGGATTTTGGAAAAAAGGGCCAGAATATTCGGGCTAAGTTTGATTTGGTTTCGGGTCGCGCGGATATATTTCAGGTGAAGCAGGTGTTGGACGAATCAATGATCAAAAGCGATGAGGAAATTGCGGCTGAAGAAGAAGCGATCGCCAAAGGCGAACCGCGGCCTATCGCGCCAAGGCACCAGCGGGGCGAGGCAATTTTGCCTGAGAATGAAGAGAAAAAAGTACGGTTTAACGCGGAAAAACATATTATGATTGATGAGGCGAAAAAAGAAAAGAAAGGCATAAAAGTCGGCGAGGAACTTTGGTCGCCATTGGAAAGTAAGGGTGATTTTGGCCGGATCGCGGCGCAGACCGCTAAACAGGTTATTATTCAGCGGATCCGCGAAGCCGAGCGAGAGGCGGTTTTCGGCGAATATAAAACCAAGGAAGGCGAAGTTGTTTCTGGCGTTGTCCAGCGGGTTGAGCGCGGCGCGGTTTTTATTGATATCGGCAAGACCGTCGGCATATTATTTCCGGAAGAGCAGATTGTCGGTGAATTTTATCGTCCTGGCCAACGAACACGCGTTTTAATTTTGGAAGTGCAGAAAGATGTTAAGGGGCCGGGGATTATTTTATCTCGGACACATGCGAAAATGGTCGCCAAACTTTTTGAATTGGAAGTGCCGGAAATTGCTTCTGGCGCTGTGGAAATAAAATTTATTGCCCGCGAAGCCGGTTCGCGCACGAAAATTGCCGTAGCGGCAAAAGAAGAAAAAGTTGATCCGATTGGTTCTTGCGTTGGGCAAAAAGGCACACGGGTGCAGGCAATCATAAATGAACTAGGCGGCGAGAAAATTGATATTATTGAGTGGTCGGCGGATGCAGCTAAATTTATCGCGCACGCTTTAGCGCCGGCTAAGGTTTTAAATGTCGCGGTTGACGAAAATAATCGCATGGCTTCAGTAGAAGTGCCGGAAGACCAGCTGTCGTTGGCAATTGGCAAGCGCGGGCAAAATGTCCGCTTAGCCGCTAAATTGACCGGCTGGAAAATAGATGTTGTTGGCGGAGAAAAAACTATTGGAAAAGAACTGGGCGAAGCAGCGGTGGCTGAGGAAGAAAAAATAGGGGAGCCGGTGGAACATAAAGCAGCAGAAGAAGCCGGCGATAAAAAGGAAGAAGATAAACTGGCTGACGGCGAAAAAAAAGTAAAAGAGAAGAAACCCAAAAAAACAAAAAGCAAAAAGAAAGGAGAATAACTTTTTAAATTTTTAATATCAAATTAATTTCCGATTACCAAATGTTTAATATCTAATACTTGAATGTCCTGTTTTGCGGGGCTGGATTAGAAATTAGAAATTTGGCATTAGGATTTTTTTCAGTATGCCCATTTTATTATTTGTTGTCATTTCCGGCTTAGCGGCCATTGGCTTGGCGGCTTTTTTAATTGGTAAAATTATGCGTTATTCAGCCGGTGAGGGAAAAATGCTGGAAATTTCCCAAGCGATTGCCGAGGGTGCCAAGGCTTATTTAAATCGGCAGTATAGAACCGTAGCTCTAGTGGCTATACCGGTTTCTTTGGCCTTATGGTACGTCTTTGATTTAGCGACGATGGTCGGATTTTTAGTCGGTGCGGCGGCTTCAGCTTTGGCCGGTTATATCGGCATGATGGTGGCGGTGCGGGCTAATTCGCGGACTGCCCAGGCGGCTAAGAATAGTTTAGCCCGGGCGCTGGCAGTCGCTTTTGAAGGCGGCACAGTGACTGGTTTATTGGTGGTCGGCCTGGGTTTATTATCGGTGGCAATATTTTATTGGGTAACTAACGATTTGAAAGCATTAGTAGCGTTGGGTTTTGGCGGCAGTTTAATTTCAGTTTTTGCCCGATTGGGCGGCGGTATTTTTACTAAAGGTGCGGATGTCGGCGCGGATTTAGTTGGTAAAGTAGAAGCAGGCATTCCAGAAGACGATCCGCGCAACCCGGCGGTGATTGCCGATAATGTTGGTGACAATGTCGGCGATTGTGCTGGCATGGCGGCAGATTTATTCGAAACCTATGCCGTGACTACTATCGCGGTCATGATTTTGGGCCATTTACTTTTCCCGGGCATTATTAACGCTGTCTTTTTGCCGTTAGTTTTAGGGGCAATTGCAGTTTTAGCTTCAGTGGCGGCGATTTTCTTTGTCCGTTTAGGCAAGACACAAAATATTATGGGTGCGCTCTATAAAGGACTTGGCGTCTCCGGCCTTTTAGCGGCGATTGGTTTTTATCCAGTGGTAAAATATTTAACCGCCGGATCAGCTAATCAGTTATTTCAGTTCAGTCCGCTTTACGGCGCGGCAATTGTTGGTTTATTGGTTACAGCTGGCATGGTGCTCATAACTGAATATTATACTTCTAAAAAATTTAAACCGGTGCGTTCTATCGCGCAAGCGTCCACCACGGGACACGGCACTAATATTATTACCGGTTTGGCCGTTTCGCTTCAATCAACGGCTTTGCCGGTGGTTCTAATTTGCGCGGGGATTTTTGTTTCTTTTTGGCTGGCTGGAATTTATGGCGTGGCGCTGGCGGCGATGAGCATGCTGTCCCTAGCCGGTATTATTGTGGCGATTGATTCTTTTGGGCCGATTACTGATAACGCCGGCGGTATTGCCGAAATGGCCGGTTTGCCGGAAAATGTGCGGAAAATTACCGACGCGCTGGATGCGGTTGGCAATACTACTAAAGCCGTTACTAAAGGTTATGCCATTGCTTCGGCTGGCTTAGCCGCTTTGGTGTTATTTGCTTCTTTTACGCAGGAGTTAGCGGGCATTAGCGGCCAAAGTATTGTCTTTGAGTTAAGTGATCCGCGAGTGCTGATTGGTCTGTTTATTGGCGGATTACTCCCATATTTATTCAGTTCAATGGCGATGCAGGCGGTTGGTAAAGCCGGCGCGGCGGTGGTCAATGAAGTGCGGCGGCAGTTTAAAGAAATTAAAGGCATTATGGATGGCACTGGCAAACCGCAATATGGGATGTGCGTTGATATTGTGACGCGGGCGGCGATTAAGCAGATGATTTTGCCGGCGTTAATTCCGGTTTTATCACCTTTGATTATCGGCTTTTTATTAGGACCGAAAGCATTAGGCGGTTTGTTAGTTGGTTCTATCGTGACCGGAATTTTTGTCGCTATCTCGATGACCAGCGGCGGCGCGGCTTGGGACAATGCTAAGAAATATATTGAAGAAGGTAATTTTGGCGGTAAGGGTTCCTTGGCGCACCAAGCGGCAGTGACTGGCGATACAGTTGGCGATCCCTATAAGGATACGGCTGGCCCAGCGATCAATCCGATGATTAAAATTTTGAACATTGTAGCATTATTGATGGTAAGTTTCTTGGTATAAATTATGAAAACTGACATAAAAAAACTTCCTCAATCGGAAATGGAAATTTTTTGCGAACTTGACCCCAAAGAATGGGGCGAGTTTGTTAATGAGGCGACGAAAGAGCTGTCGCGGGAAGTGAAAGTTGATGGTTTTCGGCCCGGCATGGCGCCAATGGATTTAATAGAACAGAAAGTCGGGTTGGGTAGAATCCTAGAACGGGCGGCAGATCTGGCGGTTAAAAAAACTTATGTCAGGATTATTTTAGATAATAAAATTGAAGCTATTGGCCATCCGGAAATTCAAATAACTAAATTAGCCAAAGATAATCCGTTTGAATTTAAAGTTAAAGTTGCGGTGATGCCGGAAATTACGCTGGGTGATTATCGGGCTATTGCCGGAAAAGAGCCGAAGAAATTCAATGAAGAAGTTAATGTGGAAGAGAAAGAAATAGCAGATTCTTTGAAATGGCTGCAGAAATCACGGACTAAATATGTCACAGTTTTGCGGCCAGCCAAGACAGGGGACAGGGTGGAAATTGATTTTACTGCTAAAAGTGGCGGTCAGATTATCGAGGGCGGGGAGAGTAAAAATCATCCGCTGATTTTAGGCGAAGGCCATTTTGTTCCGGGATTTGAGGACAATTTAGTTGGTTTAAAAGAGGGCGAAACTAAGGATTTTAATTTGGTTTTTCCAATAGATTTTAAGCCAGCTAATTTAGCTGGTGCGAGTATTGATTTTAATGTGAAGATGAATTTAGTACAGGCGGCCGAGGTGCCGGAGCTGACCGATGAATTTGTTAAGTCGCTGGGTAAATTTGAAAACAAGGAGGCTTTGGAAAAAAGCGTTAAGGATGGTTTGGCGCAGGAGAAGAAAGAAAAGGCTAAAGAAATTTGGCGCTCGCAAGTGTTGGAAAAAATCTCTCAGAAATCATCAATGGAGATTCCGGCGGTTCTCATTGGAGCGGAAAAGGAAAAAATGATCCAGGAACTGCAATCGAGTTTGATGCAGATGGGTTTGGATTTTAAACATTATTTAGAGGATATAAAAAAGACCGAAGAGGATTTAAAAAAAGATTGGCAGGATAAGGCCAAACAGCGGGTCAGCGCGGCCCTAATTTTACGGGTGATTGCCGACAAAGAAAGAATTGAGCCAACAGAGGAAGAAATGGAAAATGAAATCAATAAAGTCATCGGTTATTATAAAAATATGGGTGATTTAGAGCAAAAAATTGACATGGAGCGGTTGAAAGAATATACTAAAAATGGACTTAAAAATCAAAAAGTTTTTGAGTTATTAGAGAATTTATAATAAAAAATAAATTAAACTGGTTAAGTTTTAACCATTTATGAATTTGATTCCGACAGTCATAGAAAAATCGCAATTTGGCGAGCGAGCGTATGATATTTATTCGCGCTTGCTGCTGGAGCGGATTATTTTTTTGGGCGGGCCAATCAACGATCAGGTGGCTAATTCCATCATCGCGCAGTTTTTGTTTTTGGATTCGCAAGACCAAAAAAAAGATATCAAATTCTATATCAATAGTCCCGGCGGGGTAGTGACAGCCGGCTTGGCAATTTATGATACCATGCAATATGTCAAAGCCGATGTTTCCACAATCTGTGTGGGAATTTCCGCTTCCATGGGAGCGGTGCTTCTGGGCGCCGGTGCCAAAGGCAAAAGATTAATTTTGCCTAATTCTGAAGTGTTGCTCCATCAAGTGATGGGCGGCGCCGAAGGTCAAGCTATTGATATTGATATTGCCGCCCGGCAAATTTTGAAAGTCAAAGATAAGCTTAATAGAATTTTGGCCAAACACACCGGCCAGGATATTAAGCGGATTGAGAAAGATACGGACCGCGATTTTTTTATGTCGGCGCAGGAAGCGATTAATTACGGATTGGTGGACAAAATTATCAAATAAAATGGTTAGGGCCTAGCTCTAACACTATGGAAAATATTCTTATTCTTATCGGCGGAGTCGTGGTTTTATCCATCGGCTCTGTTTTAGGTTATCTGGCGCGTCAAAGCATCGCTAGAAAGCAGGTAGGTACGGCTGAGGCGAAGGTGGTCAAGATGCTGGAAGACGCCAAGCATCAAGTTAAGGAAATTTTAATTAAGGCTAAAGAAAAAGCCAACCAGTTTTTAG
>CAZNNV010000009.1:262-2437 GCA_964574515.1 uncultured Candidatus Saccharibacteria bacterium | reverse complement strand
CTACTTGATATCGGGTGCGCAATAGGAATTCTTTTAGAAGAAGCCAAAAAAGAACAAAAAGAGAAAGAACGTCAAATAATTCATGAACAGGAACGATTAGAACGGCGAGAGCAAGGAACAGAAAAACGCGCCAAAGATGTTGAAGTGCAATACGCCGAACTTTTGGAGAAAGCGCAAAAAGTTAAAGAGATAAAAGAAGAATTGGAAAAAGCGCAGGAGCAAAAAAGAGCGGAGCTGGAAAAAGTTTCCCAGATGACCCAAGATCAGGCCAAGCAAGAGCTGCTCGTTCAAACGGAAAAAGATTGCCAAGAAGTGCTGTTTGAGCGGATAAAAAAATTGGAAGATGACGGTCGGGAAGAGCTGGAGAAAAAAGCTAAAAACATTATTACGCTAGCCATGCAGCGTTATGCCGCGTCACAGGCAGCGGAAATTACCACTTCTTCAGTGGCTTTGCCTTCGGATGATTTGAAGGGCCGGATTATCGGCAAGGAAGGTCGGAATATTAAAACTTTGGAAAAAATGACGGGTGTAGAAATTATTGTTGATGATACGCCGGGGGCTGTCGTTATTTCAGCTTTTGATCCGATTCGCCGGCAAATCGCTAAAATCGCGCTGGAGAAATTAATGGCGGATGGCCGGATTCAGCCGGCGCGCATTGAGGAAACGGTGGAAAAAGCCAAAGAGGAAATTGCCGAGAAAATCCGTGAAGCTGGCGAAGCGGCCGCCTTTGATACGGGAGTGGCCGGCTTAGACCCGAAATTAGTTAAAATTTTAGGCCGGTTGCGTTTCCGGACCAGTTATGGCCAGAATGTTTTATTGCATTCGGTGGAGGTGGCGCACTTAGCCGGCGCGATTGCCTCGGAACTTGGCGCTAACGCCAATTTGGCCAAGAAAGCCGGTTTATTGCATGATATCGGCAAGGCCGTTGACCATGAAATTCAGGGTTCGCACGTGGAAATCGGCAAAATGATTCTTCAGAAATATAATATGCCGGAAGAAGTAATTAAAGCGATGCAGGCGCATCACGAAGAATACGCGGCCGAGACATTGGAGGCGGTGATCGTCAAAGTAGCGGATCAAATTTCCGGCGCGCGGCCGGGGGCCAGAAAAGACACCCTGGAAGCATATTTAAAGCGCTTGGAAGAATTGGAAAAAATTGCCAATACTTTTCAAGGCGTGGAAAAATCCTATGCTATTCAGGCCGGCCGGGAAATCAGAATTTTCGTCCAGCCGGAAGTGATGGATGATTTGGCGGCGCGCAAACTGGCGCGGCAAGTAGCTGACCAGATTCAAAGCGAATTAAAATATCCGGGTGAAATCAAAGTGACTGTGATTCGGGAGATGCGGACAGTGGAATACGCGAGATAGGGCTCGGCTCGGCAACATAGTTTCAAAATCATAAAATTTTCCCCAGCGAGGAAAATTTTATTCGCCAGTTTTTCTCGCTCGCCCCGCAGCTGCGGGGCACCATGCCCGCTTGAAAAACTGAGCGTTTTGAAATCTATGCCGCCTCGCCTCGTTATTAATTTAACGGGCGCGGCTCTCGATGTTTTTGATTGTCAAATATCCTTGTTTTAAGTTTTAATTTATATTTATAAAGTATGAAAATTTTATTCTTTGGCGATGTGGTTGGCCGGCCAGGCGGGGAAGCGCTGGCGGAGATATTGCCGAAACTGAAAAAAGAATATAAGCCGGATTTAATTTTCGCCAATGGTGAAAATTCGGCGCATGGCGTTGGTATAACCGAGTCGGTGTTGAAAGAATTGACCAATAGCGGTATTGATTTTTTAACTAACGGCGACCACGCTTTTGCTTTGAATGAAGCGGCGCAGATTTATGAGGATAAATTGGCGCTGGTTTTGCGGCCGCTCAATTGGCCGGGTGATGTGCCGGGCCGCGGCTATGAATTAATTCTTAATAACGCCCAGCGAATTTTGCTGGTCAGTTTAATCGGCCGGGTTTTTATGCGGCCGGATTTTAATGATCCGTTTAAGGCCATAGCAGATTTATTAGATGAGTATTCATTAAAAGGCAAAGAGCAGGGGAGTGAAGCGGTTGACGCGATTATCGTCGATTTTCACGCGGAGGCGACTTCGGAAAAAATCGCGTTGGGCCATTATTTAGACGGGAAAGTTTCGGCGTTGCTTGGCACACACACGCATGTTCAGACGAGCG
>CAZNNV010000009.1:0-252 GCA_964574515.1 uncultured Candidatus Saccharibacteria bacterium | reverse complement strand
CGGCCTATATTTCCGATTTGGGTATGGTTGGGCCGCAGGACTCGGTGATCGGCGTGGACAAGCAGATTATCATTAAACGCTATTTAACCCAGCGGATGTGGCCGATGTCTTTGGCTAAAGGCCGGACGATTGAAGTCTGCGGTGTGCTGGTTGAAATTGACAAAAAAACCGGTTTAGCTGAAAATATTGAAAGAATCAGAAGAATAGTTGAATTGGATTGAATTTTAGCTTAAAATATAAGGAAAGGTAAAA